>NZ_JBDPLY010000042.1:0-64649 GCF_039871695.1 Actinomadura sp. B10D3 | reverse complement strand
CCGCGCATGGTCCACCTGGCGCCGACGCCACCAATACCGAGCCCGAAAATGCCACCAGGCATGGCACGCCTACGCCGACACCAACACATGATCACCGCAGGCCAGAGCCTCAATTACAGCTGCCGTATCAAGGCCTGTGAGCGCCCCTCCGCCAAAGCCGTCATCGACATTCGCTGTAAGCGAACGGCTGTACGTACAGAACGTACAGAAGGCCGGTCACAGGTGCCGGGCGGCTTGCGAAGCCGCCCGGAAGATCCACGGCATCTCGGTCGGTCAGGGTGCCGCGTCCGGGTCGCGGCACTGCGCGTTGCGCAGCACGTCGTCCAGGTCGCCGAGACGGTCGAGCTGCTTGACGGCGCGAGCGGTGCGGTGGTTGCGCGCCAGCCGTTCGCGGTGGCGGTGAATGAACTCCCAGTAGCCGGCGGTGTAGGGGCACGCCCGCTCGCCGACGCGTTCGGTGGGACGGTAGGCGCAGGGGCCGCACAGGTCGCTCATCCTGTTGATGTAGGCGCCGCCGGAAGCGTACGGCTTGGTGGTGATGCGGCCGCCGTCGGCGTACTGGGACATGCCGATCACGTTGGGGAGCATCACCCAGTCGTATCCGTCGACGAAGCAGCGGTGGAACCAGTCGGTCACCGCCGCCGGATCCCAGCCGCGCTGCAGGACGTGATTGCCCAAGATCATCAGCCTGGGTATGTGATGGACCCAGCCCCGGTCACGGACCTGCGCCAGAGTGGTCGACAGGCAGCGCGCCCGCACGGCGTCGGCGTCCAGGCGGGCGAACCAGTCCGGCAGCGGCGCGTGGTGCCCCAGGGCGTTGGACTCGCGGTAGCGGGGCCCGAGGTGCCAGTAGAGATTCCACATGTACTCGCGCCAGCCGGCGACCTGCCGGATGTAGCCCTCGACGGAGTTCAGCGGTGCCTCGCCCGCGCGGTAGGCGTTTTCGGCGGCCTCGACGCACTCCGCCGGATCCAGCAGCCCGAGGTTGAGCGAAGCGGACAGCAGGCTGTGGCTCATGGCCCAGTCCTCGGCCAGCACCGCGTCTTCCCAGCGGCCGAAGGTGGGCAGGCGTTTCCGCACGAATGCGCGCAGGGCTCGCCGGGCCTCGGCGCGGTCGGCGGGGAAAAGGCGCGGTCCGTCCCGGCCGACGAACGATACCTCCCCGCGCCGCTCCCACCGGTCCAGATCGGCCCTGACCTGGTCGTCGATGGCGTCTTCACGCGGTCGGTAGGGTGCCGGCACCGGCAGTACCGCGGCGCCCTTGGGCGGGGCCTCGCGGTTGTCGGTGTCCAGGTTCCACCTCCCGCCCGCGGGCTGCCCGCCGTCCATCAGCAGATCGTGGGATCGGCGCACGTGCCGGTAGAAGTCCTCCATCCGCAGGTGCCCAGCGGAGTCCGCCCAGCGCTCGAACTCGTCCGGTTGCACGAGGAATCCGCGCGGCGGCAGGACCTCCACCTGCTCCAGTTCCCGCACGAAGCGAAGGGCGCCGTGGGACGTGGGGTGATGGACGGTCACGGGCGCGTCGCCGACGGCTCGGTTCAGGCCGTCACGGTAAGTCTCCGCCTGGATGTAGCGCACCCGGTCACCGAGTTCGGCCGCGCGGTGCCGCATCGCGGACAGCAGCAGGTGCGCCTTGGCACGGTGAAAGCGGCGCCGCCGGAAGACCCCGCGCGACTCGATCATGACGATCTGGCTGTCAGGCCGCAGGAAGTGCGGGCCCATCTGGTCCCCGAACAGCCAATGGAACGCGGCCTTCGAGCGGTCGTGCGCCCCCATGCGCATCCTCCCCCGAGATGCCTGGACGTCCGCTCAGTGTGGCGCACGAGCCGCCGCGGGCACAGGCGGCGCGCTGGTGGGCGAGGCCGACCAGACCTGCACGCGTTCCCCCGTCGGGGCCGGGCTCGGAGTGACCACGGACACGGCGGGCATGGTGCCCCAGGAACAGATGTTGCCGAGTCGATCGCGCTGAGCAGGAGAAACCGGCGCCGGGCGGCCGGGACGGTCGCTCCGGGGAGGGGGAAGCGATGCCCGAAAGCGTCGTCATCGTGGGGGCGGGACTGGCCGGATTGGCCTGTGCCGTGCGACTGCACCAGGCCGGTGTGCCGGTTCGGATGCTGGAGGCGTCCGACGGGATCGGCGGCCGGGTGCGCACCGACGTGGTGGAGGGGTTCCGCCTCGACCGCGGTTTTCAGGTCTTCAACACCGCTTATCCCGAGGCCCAGCAGATTCTGGACTTCGCGGCCCTGGACCTCCGGCCGTTCTCGTCCGGTCTGCTGGTGTTCCACCGAGGCCGCCGGGAGCGGGTGATGCTGCCGTGGAGGCATCCCGAGCACGCGGTGAGCGGCGCCCTCGCCGACATCGGCACCATCGGCGACAAGGCGGCGCTGGCGGCGATGACCGCACGGGACCTGGTCGCCTCCGGTTCCTGGCTGCGCGACTGCCCCGAACGAAGCACCTACGACGAACTCCGGCTGCGGGGCCTGTCCCATGTGATGATCGACCGGCTCATGCGCCCGTTCCTGTCCGGCGTGCTGCTGGAACGCGACCTGGAGACCTCCAGCCGGTACTTCCACCTGATCTGGCGGTCGTTCGTCCGCGGCACCATCACCCTTCCCGCGCTGGGAATGGGCCGCATCCCCCTGCAGCTCGCCGACCGGCTGCCCGAAGGGACGATCTCGCTCGACACAGCCGTCCAGGAGATCACCGACGGCGGTGTGCGGACCGGCGACGGTTCCACCGTCCAGGCCCGCGCCGTGGTCGTCGCCACCGACCCCGTGCAGGCGGCCCGGCTGCTGCCCGAGGTCGAAGCACCCGTCATGCGCGCGGTAACGACCTTCTACCACGTGGCTCCCTCCTCGCCGCTGCGTGAGCCGGTCCAGATCATCGACGCCGAGGGCGTCATCGCCGACACGCTGGTCCTCACCGACGCGGCCCCGCGCTACTCTCCGGACAGCCGCGCGCTCATCTCGACGTCCGTGCTCGGCCTGGATGCGGACGAATCACGGGTGCTGGAGCGGTTGACCGAGATCTACGGCGACACCTCCGGATGGCGGCTCATCGGGACCTATCCCGTCGAGGCGGCGCTCCCCGCGATGCCGCCGCCGCTGCGGATGCGGCAGCCGGTGCGGCTCCGGCCCGGACGGTACGTCTGCGGCGACCACCGCGACACCGGCTCCATCCAGGGCGCGCTGGTGTCCGGACGCCGCGCCGCGGAGGCCGTCCTCGCCGACTCCAGCCTGCGGACCACCGTCCCGATCTCGGGTTGAGCGAGGGCAGCCGGATTGACCGGGCCACCTGCGGGACTGCGGCCTTCACCCTTGAACGAACCCGCCCGGCAGTGGTGCAGGTCGGCTGTCGGAGCCGGGGAGGGAAGAGCACCCACCCGCGACGACCACCCCGCCCGGCCAGTGGTCACGTGGCGGGGGACGGGAAAGGGGACGCCGTTGGAAAACGGCGTCCCCTTGATGAGGTTCTGTCTCGACTCAACGCTGGGGGACGGACGGTCAGGGGAGGGTGGGGACCTTCGGGGCGCTGTCAGTCCAGGCGGTCTGCAGGTACAGCGTCTTGCGGACCGTGCCGGGGACGTTGGGAAATGTGCGCGACGTGCTCAAAACGAGCGAGGAGTCCGGGTCGATGATTCGAAGGCGACGTGGACCTCGTCCAGCCGCTGGGCGGTCTTGTGGATCAGCGTCCGCATCATCGGCCTCGGTGTGCAGCTCCACGAGCGGCCACTGGATGGCCTGGCGGGACGCCAGGGGGCGGCCGAAGGTGGTGCGGTCGCGCGCGTAGGCGACGGAGCGGTCGATGCGGACGCCGATGCTCCAGGTCCAGGGTGTACCGGTGGTCAGGTGGTCGTCAGGTGGACGAGGTCGGCGAGGACTTCGGAGGCGGTGATCGCATCCAGGTCGGAGAACGGCAGGGGGTGGGCCTCGACCTGCCGCCGGCTGAGGTCGGTGCCCCGGGTGAGCCAGACGCGGTCGATTCGCTGCTCGGGCCAGAAACCGATGTCACCGACCGCGATTCCCGGATCGACGCTGATGACGACGGCTCGGCCACCGGGCAGGTCGCGGTGAACACCGGTCTGGATGCCGTTGTCCTCGGCGCTGCCCCGCTGCCATCCGCGCCGCTCCATGCCGAGCAGCCTGCCGACCGGCACCGTGACGTCGTGGAAGCGGCCCAGCCCGGTGCTTTCGCGCTCGTCCTCGGTCAGGGCGTACGTGGGGCGGTGCAACTGCGGGAAGGGCTGGGTGATCTCGTAGGCGTCGAACACCTCGGCCCACGCCTCCATGTCGCCGGACAGGTGGAGCGGATGGGCCACCCCCACCCGTGCCGTCTCGGGCAGGGTCAGCTCGTCGTCCTGGAGGTCGGCGAACGACCGGTCCTCGGCGACGCGGAACGAAGGGCCCTCCTCAGTGATCCACACCAGCCGCCGGGCGATGTGCCGCACCAGTGGATGCTCGACGATGAGACTCCGGAACTCCTGGACGCTCCACCGGTGCTGCGCGGCCATGGCTCGTTCGAAGCGCCGGAGCCGTTCGTCGGCGACGGACCGGACGTCCTTCTTCAGGGCGGCGAACCGCCGGTGGGCGGCCGGGGCCAGTTCCCGGTCATCGCGGACGCCCGGCTTGGGGAGGCCGGCGCGCCGCTGACCCTTGCCGTCGACGATGTACGGCCTGAGCTGCTCGTCGAAGCCCACGGTGAAGCCGCGCGGGCCGTAGTCGAGGAACATCTCGCCCCTCTCGTCCAGCCCGAAGTCGGGGACGAGCCGGTCGCCCAGCTGTCCGGGGCTCAGCCCGAGCTCTCCGGCCAGGTCGTCGATCCGCTCCTGCGCCTTCCTCCTGAGGCCCTTGTACTTGACCTTGGTGGCCGTGTCGTGGAGGTGCATCAGTGCCACGTCGCTGCCGATCGCGAGCAGGACGTCCAAGCCCTTGACCGCCCTGCTGTGGCCGCCTTCGCCCGGCCAGGCCTGGATCACCGGCGTGAGTCTGCGCACCGTCTCGTCGTCGCCGAGCAGCCCCAGGGCCGTCAGCAACCAGTCGTTACCGTCCATGGCGTAGGCCTGACCGCGCATGCCCGACAACTCGAACAGGCGCCAGGGGAGTGCGGCGAGGGAGGCGGGGGTGCAGATCTCCTTGACGACGTCGATGCCCGCGTACGGCTTGTCCGGCTTGGAGATGGTGAGCATGGTGACGATGTGGTCGACCGCGCCGGCGGGAAGTGCCCGGCCGTTCTCTTTGAGGAGCACCTGGGGGAGGATGTACGGATCCTGCCAGACCGGCCGTCGTGGCATCTCCGCCGGGAGGTCGTCCAGGGGGTCGGTGGCGAGCAGCACCTTGGCCGCCTTCGCGGCCTTGGCGCCGTACTCGCCGGCCACTTCGAGGACCTCCGCGTCGCCTTCTGCCGCGGCGATGCGCCGGAGGGCGGCCTCCGCCTTGTAACGCTGCGGGCCGGTCTTCCCGAGCGCGGTGGGTATGAGGGCGCGGATCTCCGCCCGCCCTTCCGGCTCTCCCGGCACCCCGGCGGCCAGCGGTTGGAGTCCCTTGAGGGTCACCCGCCTGAACGTGGGACGCTCGCGTGTCCACGGCGGCTCGACCAGCAGCCGGGGCAGGGACTCCGGCGCGGCCTCCGGTGCCCAGCCGGCGGCCGACTCGCCGATCGACCCGACGACCTCGCGGGCTGCCGCGGACAGGTGCGGCACCACGGCGGCGGTGATGTCGGGACCGGGCGTGATGTGGTCGCGGAGCAGCCGGACGGCGTAGGAGGAGATCGGCGCGGGGCCCGACGCGGCGGCCTCGCCGAGCAGCCGCAGCGCCCGCCGGGGGTGGTGGCGGGCAGTCTCGATCACGGCCCTGTGCACGTGCGGCCGGTCGAGGCGGTCCACCAGCAGCTGGAACGCCTCGTCCGTCGCCAGCACGCCGAGTGCCCGCAGCAACTCGTACGGGTCGCGTCCGGTCTCGGTCTCTTCCTCGGCGACGGCGGCCAGTGTGGGGGCCAGCGCCGGACCGACGCCCTCGACGGCAGTGGGGAGCACGCCCGGCCTGCCGTTGAGCCAGTACCACCCGCGCTGCAGGGTGAGCAGCTTGGCGAGTTGGCCGGGCGACCCCATCGTGCGCAGCACCATCATCCAGGTGTGCGGCTGCAACCGGGGCAGGTCGGCACAGAGCTCGTCGACCCACGCGGTCTGCGTCGGCACCAGGTACGCGGCGGCCAGGCGTCGCATGCCGTCATGGCGGCGCTCACCCAGCACGTCGACGGCCCGCTGGTACTCCGCCTCGTCGGCGGCCGCGAGAAAGCCGCGAACGCGGGCCGCGACCCGTTCGAGGCAATCCAGACCCCGGTTGTACCCGGAGTCGTGCTTGTCCAGGCGGCGGAGCCGGAGATGGCCCCGGTCCTTCCGTTCCCGCCATGAGTAACCGTCGACGAAGACGCCGCCGAGCTCGACCGCGGCCGCGGCGGCGAAGACCAGGCCGTGCTCGGCGATCCACGCGTCCGCGAAGGCGGAGAACGGTTCCTCGCCGTACTCGTAGTCGTCCCGTAGCGCCCACTCCGCGGCGAGGACGGCCGCGATCACGGCGGCGCCCTGGGGGTTCGCCTCGCCCCGCAGGTAGGCGCGGGCGGACCCCACCATGTCACTCCGGCTCCGCGGCTCGTCGAGCACATGGTCGATCTCGTCCCGCGTCTCCTTCACCCATTGCCGGACGGCGGAGACGGAGCCGGGGTCGAGTTCGAGCGAAGGCCCGGACACCCCGCCGCGACGTGGATGGAGTGCGGCGCGCCAACCCTCGGGAAGGACGACAAGATCCTCGCTCTGGGGCATGCGGACAAACTAGTGCCGTCTCCCGACAGAATCGGGCAAGAACGGAACGGCGCCGTCTTACGGTGTCGCCATCTCCTCGAACATGTCGCGAAGGGTGAGGAGTCCCTTGGTCAGGGTTTCCCGGTCCGTGGCGAACGACAGGCGAACGGAGCCTTCACCGCCGAACTCGCTTCCCGGGCGGATCGCCACCCCCCGCTCGCGGGCGTTCGCGGCCACCTGCACCGACGTCAGGCGCGGGTCATGGGCGACGAACGCGTAGAACGTGCCGTCGGGAGCGCGCAGCGGGGTGCCGGGTAGGTCACCGAGCAGCTGCATCACCAGCTCGCGTCGCTCTCGGTACTCGTCCATCATCTGCCGGACGGGCTCCTGCGGCCCGGTGAGAGCCGCCAGCGCGGCATGCTGCACCGCGGTGTTGAGCGGACCGGCCATCCGGGTGTGGATCACCGCGGCCGCGGCGACCACGTCGGGCGATGCGACGAGGTATCCACAGCGCCAGCCCGTCATCGCGTACGTCTTGGAGAACGTCTGGACGTACAGCACCCGCTCGGCGAGGCCCGGGATGTCCAGGACGGAGGTGAATCGCTCGGGCTCGTAGACGATGGCGTCGTACGCCTCGTCGGCCAGGACCAGGAGACCGTACCGGTCGGCGATGTCCCGCAGCCGGGTCAGTTCCTCCGCGGAGTACACGACGCCGGTCGGGTTGCACGGGTTGCAGACCGCGACCATACGGGCGCCGGGCGCGGCCGCGGCCACCGCGTCCAGGTCCAGGTGCAGGTCGTCCTGCTGCGGCACGAGGACGGGCTCGCCTCCGGCCATCCGCACGAGGTCGGCGTAGAGGGAGTAGGTCGGGACGGGGATGACGACCCGGTCGCCGGGGTTGACGCAGGCGAGGATCGTCGCGGCCAGGGCTCCGCTGCCGCCGTGGGTGACGAGGACGTGGTCCGCCGTCCGCTCCGGCCGGCCGGGGCCCCCGGCGTGGCCGGCCAGGGCTTCCCGCAGGTCGGGGGCACCGTTCCAGGCCGCGTAGTGGGTGGCGCCGGCCTCGACGGCCTCGGCGTGGGCGGTGCGGATGTGCTCCGGGGTCGCGAAGTCCGGTTCGCCCGACGCGAGGGAGATCATGCCCGCGGGAGGGCGGGTGGAGGGCCGCAGCGAGTGCCGGAGGACGTTCTGTACTCGGTCCGATGAGGTGAAGGCGGTCATGGGTGCTCCTGCTGGCTCGGTGCGGTGGGGGCGAGGACGCCGTAGACGTCGGGCCGCCGCTCGCGGGCGACGTCCACGACGGCGCGGGCGTCGGCCAGATGCCGGTGGTGGAGGCGGGCGCGGACGACGGGGTCCCGGTCGCCGTGGGCGGCGGTGAGGACCTGGCCGGTGGGCCCGGCGATCACGCTGCCGCCGGCGTAGTCCGCTCCGTACTCGCTGCCCAGGCGGTTGGCGAGGACGTAGTACGCGCTGCTCTCCCACGCGCGTGTCACCGTGCGATGGGTGAGGATGTCCGCCGGGACGCCCGGGTCGGGAGCATAGGCGAAGGCGCAGATCAGGATCTCGGCGCCGGCCACGACCTGCTGTCGAGTGGCCTCGGGGAACCGCGAGTCGTGGCAGATCGACAGCCCGATGCGGCCCAGGCCGGTGTCCAGTACGTCGAACCGGTCCCCGGTACTGAAGTACTTCGGCTCCTGGTCCCACAGATGCACCTTGCGGTGCGCGCCGATGGTCTCGCCGTCCGGGCCGATGAGCAGGAAGGTGTTGAACAGCTCCTCATCGTCCCCGCGTTCGGTGAGACCGACGGCGATGTGGGTCCCGGTCTCGCGTGCGACACGGCCGAGCGTCTCGGTGGCGCGGCCGGGAATGGTGTCGCCCGCGGCGGCCAGCCGGTGCCGGAAGCCGTCGCTGTAGGCGGGCGGCAGGTAGCCGGTGGTGGCGAGCTCGGGGAGGACGACGACGTCGGTGGGGCGGGCGGCCGCCTCCGCCCGCACGGCGCCGGCCATGGCTTCGAGGTTGCCGGCCAGGTCGAGCGGGCGCGGCTCGAACTGGACGATCGCGACATCGACGTGGTCCTTCATGCCATGCCGCCTTTCACAGGATCGTGGAGAGGAACCCGCGGGTCCTCTCGTGCAGGGGGCCGGCGATCACGTCCCGGGCGGGGCCGACCTCGATGACGCGGCCCTCGTCCATGAAGACGAGGCTGTCGCCGGCCTCGCGGGCGAACCCGGTCTCGTGGGTGACGACGATCATCGTCATGCCGGTGTCGGCGAGGTCGCGGATCACCGCGAGGACCTCGCCGACGAGCTCCGGGTCCAGCGCGGAGGTGGGCTCGTCGAACAGCATGACCTTGGGGTCCATCGCGAGGGCCCGGGCGATCGCGACGCGCTGCTGCTGCCCTCCGGAGAGCTGCCGGGGATAGCTGCCGGCCTTGCTGGCGAGCCCGACGTCGGCGAGAAGCTTGTGGCCGGTGGCCTCCGCGTCGGCCCGCCTGACCCCCTTCACACGGATTTGGGCGGCGGTGACGTTCTCCAGCACCGTCATGTGCGGGAAGAGGTTGAAGTGCTGGAAGACCATGCCGATCTGGGACCGCTGGCGGCAGGCCTCCTTGCCGCTCAGCTGGTGGAGGCGCCCTCGCGTTTCGCGGTAGCCGACGAGCTCCCCGTCGACCTGGATGCGTCCGGCGTCGATCGTCTCCAGGTTGTGGATGCAGCGCAGGAAGGTGCTCTTCCCGGAACCGGACGGCCCCATCACGCAGACCGTCTCGCCCCGCCTGACCGTCAGCGACACCCCGTTGAGGACCGGCGTGGGACCGTAGGACTTGTGCACGTTGTCGGCGCGCACCATCGCTTGCTCCATGGCGGCCCTCCTAGAGCTTTCGAAGTACGGGCATGCGCCGCTTGAGGGCGGCGAAGCGGTCGATGCCGTCGTCGAGGTGACCGCGCGAGAAGTACCGCTCCACGTAGCGCTGGCCGATCGAGAGGATGGTCACGAGGACGAGATACCAGATCGAGGCGACGATGAGCAGGGGGATCGTGCCGAAGGTGCGGTTGTAGATGGTCTGTGCGGAGTGCAGGAGTTCGGGCACCGCGATGACGCTCGCCAGGGCCGAGTACTTGAGCATGGCGATGATCTGGTTGCCGGTGGGCGGGACGATCGCCCGCATCGCCTGCGGGAGCACGATGCGCCGGACGACCTGGACGGGGGTGAAGCCGAGGGCCTTGGCGGCGACGGTCTGCCCCCGGTCGACCGAGAGGATGCCCGCGCGGACGATCTCGGCGTAGTACGCCGCCTCGTTCAGGCTCAAGCCGATCACGGCCGCGGTGAAGGACGTCATCACGCGGTTGCTGTCGACGGAGGCGAACTCCGGCCCGCCGAAGGGGATCCCGAGCGTGAAGTGCGGGTAGAGCGTCGCGATGTTGTACCAGAAGATCAGCTGGACCAGGACGGGCGTGCCCCGGAAGAACCAGACGTAGGCGCTCGACGCGAGGTAGGCGGCCGAGTTGCTCGACAGGCGCATCACGCCGAGGACGATGCCCAGCGCGATGGCGATGAGCATCGACAGGGCGACGAGCTGCGCGGTGACGGCGGTGCCCTTGAGGATCTCGGGGGCGAAGAGGTACTCGCCGACGACGTCCCATTCGAATCCGGGATTGGTGAACAGGGCGTGCGTCAGCCACACCGCCACGAACGTCAGGAGAAGCCATGCGATCCAGTTGCCCGGCTCCCGGGCGCGACCGGCCTCGATCGGTGTCGCCTCGCCCGGGTCGGGTTGCTGAACCACCTCGTGAGCGCGCGGGGCGGTCGCCAGCCGGCCGCCGCCGGAGGCGGACGGCTTCTCGTCGTCAGGACCCTGTTTCATTGCGGATCTCGCTTGTCTTGAGCGCCTGGTCGGTGACCTTCCACTTTTCGAGGATCTTCTGGTACGTGCCGTCATTCATCAGGGACAGCAGCGCGGCCTGGACGGCCTTACCGACCTCGGGCTGCTTCTTGGAGTACGCGATTCCGGAGAGAGTGCGCGAGCCGGGAATCGTCTCCCGGCCCATCACCAGGCCGTTCTTCGACGTGGCCGCCACATACTCGCCCACCGCACGGTTGGTGAGGAAGACGCCGCGCTTGGTGCCCACGGCGAGAATCGTGGCCGCGCTCTTGTCGAAGACGTGGATCGTCATCTTGGGCTTGCCCTTGCCGGCGCATTCCTTCTCGGAATACTGCCGGGTGAAGTCGAGCGGCCCGGTTCCTTGGGTACCGAGGAAGGTCTTCCCGCACATGTCCG
Source organism: Actinomadura sp. B10D3 (assembly GCF_039871695.1). Taxonomy (NCBI): domain Bacteria; kingdom Bacillati; phylum Actinomycetota; class Actinomycetes; order Streptosporangiales; family Thermomonosporaceae; genus Actinomadura; species Actinomadura sp. B10D3. The sequence continues at coordinate 53,577 of NZ_JBDPLY010000042.1, read as the reverse complement.
CGGGGGTGACCTTCGGGGAGTAGTCCTTGTGCTGGAGGATGCCCAGCGTGTTCTGGATGTAGACGACGAAGTTCACGGCCTGCAGTCGTTCGGGGGTGGTGACGAGCTGGCTCACCGCGACGTGGTATCGGCCGTTCTGCACGCTGGGAATGATGGTGTCCGCGCCCAGGTTGGCGATGTTGGTCTTGAGGCCGAGCTTCTTGCCGATCGCCTGGATCATGAGGACGTCGATGCCGGTGGTCTGCCCGCTGTCGTCCTTGTAGGAGAATGGCGGCCAGTCGAGTTCGCTCGCCACCTTCAGGGTGCCGGACTTCTTTATCGCGTCCGGCAGCTCGGCTTGCGCCTTCTGGTCGACGGCGATCGTGTCGATGCTGATTGCCGCCCCGGTATCGGGTCCCTTGGCGGCGTCTTCGGTGGCCGTGACACCGCAGGCCGTCAGCGCCACTCCGGCTGAGACAGCCAGGAGCAGAGCGCGTTCACTTCGTCGAGCGTGTTGCAGTACGTTCATGGGGTCCTCGTTTCCCACGTCTCTGCTGCACGGAGTGCACTGCCGCGTAGGCAAAGTTCCATTCGTGTTCTTCGGCCACCGGATGACCCGCGGCCCTGGTGTCAGCCGGTGCGTGACTGGCCGGCTTCGGGGGTGCCATTTCCGTGAGGGCCTCGATATTGGGACGGCTCGGGCGTGGCCCAGCCGTCCAGCAGGGCCGGGTCGAGGTCGTAGACCTCGACGTGCAGCGGACGGCAGTGCTCGGTGGTGTCCTTCGCGTCCGGTCCCCAACGAGGCTGCGAGAGGTCTCCGCCGCGGCAGTTCGACAACGCGCACAGCAGGGGCATCTCGGCCAGGAACTCGATGTGGTCACCGGGCTTCGCTGGGGACGCCCCGGTGTAGTACTTGCCGTCGACCAGTCCCGTCAGCTGGAAGATGTTCAGCACGTCGTGCACGTCCATCTCGTCCAGCCCGAACGGCTCGACGGCGGAGACGAGGTTCGTGTGGCAGTGGTCGTCCACGTCCATGCCGGTCAGCAGCTTCTTCATGTGCGGATCGCAGCGTGAGCCGAGCAGGTCGTGGCAACCGCCGCCGTACTCGTCGACGCCGTAGGCGACACTGTCGCCGGTGATCGTCAGCATCGGCCGCAGGTAGGGCAGGCAGGACCAGAGGCGGTCGCCGGTCGTGACGTGCGTCCCCTGGATCTGCCGGGTGCGGGCGGCCCAGAACCGCTCGCGCGGGTTGTCGGCGTTCCAGAAGTTGAAGTCGCCGACCTGCGGGCCTTCGGGCGTCGACACCCGGCAGACCTGGCCCGCCTCGACGCGCCACGCCTTCCCGGTGCGGATGGGGATGGTGAACTCGTCGACGAGGGTGCGACGGTCGGTCGCCTCGCCGATCGCCTCGTACATCGCGGTGTGGGTGTACCGCTCCGGCAGGATGCCCGCCGGATAGATCGGCTCGGGGGGCTGAGGGGTCATCGGCTCTTTCCGTCTCCGCTCGCGATGGTCATGACGAGGTTGCCCATGCCGTCGACCCGGACGGATCCGGAGGGTCCGACGACGACCGTCGACTCGGTCTCCTCGATCAGCGCGGGCCCGCTGATGGTCGTGCCCGGGGCGAGGTGGGCGCGGCGGTACACCGGTGTGTCGGTGTAGTCGCCGACTTCCGCGAAGTACGCGGGGCGGGTGCCGACCGGGGCCGCGGAGTGCGCGGCGGCGCCGGTGGCGAGTTCCACGGTCTCCACGACGGGCGAGGAGAGCGCGCGCAGCCGCCAGGAGATGACCTGGGCGGGCATGCCGTGCAGGACCCGGTCGAAGCGTGTGCGGTACTCGGTCTCGAAGGCTTCGACGAGGCCGGCGGTGTCGTGGTCGCGGAGGACGTCGAGCGGCAGCGGAACCGTCAGCTCGTATCCCTGGCCCACGTACCGCATGTCGGCCGCGGCCTCCAACCGGACGTCCGCGGGATCGACGTCCGCCTCGTCGAGCTGGGCGCGCGCCTGGCTCTCCAGGTCCTTCAGGACGGCGTCCACGGCGTCCCAGTCCGGTTCGTCGAGGGGGACGACCAGCGACGTCGTGCATTCGACGGCACGGGGTGCCACCAGCATGCCGATGGCGGACGCGACGCCCGCTCCGCGCGGGAAGACGACCTCGCGCATGTGCAGGAGGCGGGCGACGCCGTAGGCGTGCACGGGCCCGGCCCCGCCGAAGGCGACCATCCGGTAGCGGCGCGGGTCGCGGCCCTGCTCGGAGATGTAGAGGCGGGCCGCGGTCGCCATGGCGTTGTTGACGACGTCCGCGATGCCGGCGGCCGCGGTGCGCCTGTCGGTGTTCAGGCGGGCGGCCAGGGAGTCGAGGGCCTTGCCCGCGGCGGCGGTGTCCAGGGTCATGGCGCCGCCGAGGAAGCTGTCGGGTGCCAGGTAGCCGAGCTCCAGGTCCGCGTCGGTGACCGTGGGGTCGGTGCCGCCCTTGCCGTAGCAGGCGGGGCCGGGGACGGCGCCGGAACTGCGGGGGCCGACCTTGAGCAGCCCGAGGTCGTCCACCCAGGCGATGCTCCCGCCGCCGGCGCCGATCTCGATGAGGTCGACGGTGGGCACCCGGACGGGGAACCCGCTGCCGCGCTTGAAGCGGTGGGCGCGGGCCACCTCCATCAGGTGGGTGCGCGCCGGCACGCCGTCGTGGACCAGGGACACCTTCGCGGTCGTGCCGCCCATGTCGAACGCGACGACGTCCTCGAACCCGCAGGTCGTCGCCATGTGGGCCGCGGCCATGGCGCCGGCGGCGGGCCCGGACTCGACCAGGGCGATCGGACGCTCGGAGGCCGCGCGGGCCGTGGTGATGCCGCCGTCGGACAGCATGATCATCGGCGGCGTGCCGAGCCGGTCGGCGAGCCGTCGCAGGTAGCTGGTCGCCAGGGGCTGCACGAAGGCGTTGGCGGCCGCGGTGGAGAACCGCTCGTACTCCCGGATCTCGGGTGCGACCTCGGACGAGGCGCAGACCGTGAGGTCGGGGAACTCCTCCCGCAGGATCTCGACCGCGCGCCGCTCGTGCACGCCGTTGCGGTAGGAGTTGATGAACCCGACGGCCACCGCCTGCACGCCCTGCTCGATGAGCCGGCGGCCCGCTTCGCGCACCGCGTCCTCGTCGAGCGACTCGACCTCGGAGCCGTCGGCCCCGATCCGCTCGGCCACCGTCAGCCTCAGGTGCCGGGGGACCAGCACCTCGGCGCGGCGGAGGAACAGGTCGAAGGTGTCGTAGCGCAGCTCGTTGGCGATCTCGAGGACGTCGCGCCATCCGGCGGTGGTGATCAGCCCGGTCGGTGCGCCGCGGCGCTCGATCAGGGCGTTGGTGACGAGGGTGGTGCCGTGGACGACGAGCGGGGACCCGCCGAGGGCGTCCAGGCCGTCGATGATGGCCCGGGTGGGGTCGTCCGGGGTGGTGGGGAGCTTGTGCACCTCCACCACGCCGCGGACGGGGTCGTGGACGGCGATGTCGGTGAAGGTCCCGCCGACGTCCACGCCGGCGATCCTGGGTGCATGGGTGTCGTTCACAGTCCGTAAACCTCTCGGGCCGCGGACTCCGAGACGAGCCCGGCGTGGACATCGGCCCGGACGGCGTCGCGGTCGCGCTCGGCCGGGTCCCCGTAGCCGCCGCCACCTGGATAGTTGATGTTGATCCGGTCTCCGGGACGGATCCTGCTGCGCCCCTTGAGCGGGAAGCCGTCGCCGCGGCCGTTGATGGTCACCCGGGAGGCCGCGCCCGCGTGGCCGCCGAGGATGCCCTCGGGCGGGTTGCGGACATGTTCCACGAAGAGGGACAGCGTGCACTCGCCGGGGGCGAGCAGCTCGATCTCGACGTTCTGCCCGAGCCCGCCGCGGTACTTGCCCGCTCCGCCGGAGTCGGGGAGGAGTTCCTTGCGCCGGATCCGCAGCGGGGCGGTGGCTTCGAGGGCCTCCATCGAGCCGGCCTCGATGTTCGAGGGGAAGCACGTCGTCGACAGGCCGTCGGCGACCGGGCGGGCCCCCATGCCGCCGTTGATGAACGGGATGGCGGTGAACTGCCGGCCGTGCTCGTCGCGCGGGCCCGAGATCACGGCGCGCAGCGACGGTGCGCTGCCCGATTCGGCGATGACCCGGTCGGGGATGACGGGTGCCAGCGCCTTGTAGAGGGTGATGGCCAGGCAGTGGCCGACGAGCTGGCGGGCGTTGACCGGCGCGGGGTAGCGCGGGTTGAGGATCGAGCCCTCGGGGGCCGACACGGTGATGCAGCGGTAGGAGCCCTCGGCGCGCGGGGTGTTCGGGTCCAGCACGCATTTGAGGGGATAGCAGGTGTACGCGTCGGTGTAGGGCTTGACCACGTTGAGCGCCCGTGTCACCTCGGGGGAGGTGCCGGCGTAGTCGACCGTCATGCCGTCGCCCTGGACGGTGACGGTGACCTCCAGATGGACGGCCTCCCCGTCCATCGTCCCGTCGAGGTCGTGGGCGGCGCGGTAGGTCCCGTCGGGGATCGCGGAGACGGCACGGCGCATCGACTGCTCGGAGAGCCGGCAGATCTCGCCGGAGATCTCGTCGAGGGAGTCGATGCCGGTCTCGTCGGCGAACTCGATCAGGCGCTGGGCCGCGGTGCGGCCGGCGGTGACCTGGGCCATCAGGTCCCCGACGACCTCGACGGGCATGCGCAGATTCGCTCGCAGGATCCGCAACAGGGTCTCGTTCAGTTCGCCCTGCTCGATGAGCAGCATCGGCGGGATGAACATGCCCTCCTCGAAGACCGAGCGGGTGTCGGCGGACCAGAGGGCGCCGCTGATGTCGGCCATGTGGGCGATGCTGCCGGTCCAGCCGAGGAGCCGGCCCTCCCGGAAGACCGGGGCGATGACCGTCACGTCGGGGAGGTGTCCGGAGGTGATCCAGGGGTTGTTCGTGCAGGCGACGTCGCCGGGCCGCCACTGGTCGGCGGGACGCCAGTCGAGCATCTCGGCGAGGGTGACGCCCATCGTCATGTTGAAGCTCGGGATGCCGATGGTGTTCTCGGCGATCGCGTTGCCGCGGGCGTCGAAGACCACGCAGGCGAAGTCGTTGGACTCCGTGACGATCGGTGAGAAGGCCGTCCGTTTCAGAGTCGTCGCGGCCTCGTCGGCGATGGCGATCAACCGGCTCCAGAGGATCTCAAGGGTGATCGGGTCGATACCCGCAGAGGGCGTCACATCCTCATCGGCGGGGCCTATGTCGACTGCGGTCATAGCCCACTCCCTCCGTTGACCTGGGTAAAGGTGGGTTGCTCTATGGTTGGGGCCCCCGCATCGCGCTGTCAACTATTCTGGCGAACAATTTTGTAAACTCAGATTGTTGACAATCTTGCCGCCACCTCACATGCTGTGACTGCCGCCTTCCCGAGGCGCCTCCAGCGCACCCCCGCGACGTCCTTCCGGGCCGGCGACGGGTGAGCGGCCCCCACGGCAGAGATGAGGGAGACATGTCCACACGTCCGGAGAGTTCGTCACCGCTCCTGGTCGTCAGCGCCCACGCCGGCGATTTCGTCTGGCGCGCGGGCGGCGCGATCGCACTGGCCACCGAACGGGGTGAACGGGCCACCGTGGTCTGCCTGAGCTACGGCGAGCGCGGTGAGTCCGCCCGCGCCTGGCGCGAGGGCAAGCAGCTGGCCGAGATCAAGAAGATCCGCCGTGCCGAGGCCGAGAACGCGGCGGAGGCACTCGGCGCGGAGGTCGTCTTCCTCGACGCGGGCGACTACCCCCTGCGGGAGACGCCCGAGCTCGTCGACCGCCTCGTCCACGTCTACCGCGACGTGGCCCCGAGCGTCGTCCTGACCCACACGCTCGCGGACCCCTACAACGGCGACCACCCCGCCGCCGCCCGCATGGCCCTGCAGGCGCGCGTGCTGGCCCAGGCGATCGGATACGACGCACCGGGCGAACCCCTCGGCGCACCGCCGGTGTTCTGCTTCGAACCGCACCAGCCGGAGATGTGCGAGTTCCGTCCCGACGTCCTGCTCGACATCACGTCCGTGTTCGAGCGCAAGCGCGCCGCGATGGAGTGCCTGCCCGCCCAGCAGCACATGTGGGACTACTACACCGATCTCGCCAAGCGGCGCGGCGTCCAGCTGAAGCGGAACGCGGGGCCGAACCTCGGTCTGCCGCACGCCACGATGGGCGAGGCCTACACGCGGCTCTACCCGCAGGTCACGGGGGTGCTGGCATGAACGGCGTCCGGATTCCGGAGGTGTCCTGATGGACAAGGTGATCGTCACCGACCCGCCCCGCACCCCGCTGGACCGGGTCGACCTGCTGGCCGCCTACGGCGTGGCCACCGTCCACGAGGCGCTCGGCCGCGCCGGGTACGCCGGGCCCGGCATCCGGCCGGTGCACCTCGGCTCGCGCGTCGGCGGGACCGCCGTCACCGCGCTGTGCTGGCCCGGCGACAACCTGATGATCCACGCGGCGGTCGAGCAGTGCCGCCCCGGCGACATCCTGGTCGTCGCGACGACCTCGCCCTGCACGGACGGCCTCTTCGGCGAACTGTTCGCCACCGCGCTGATGGAGCGGGGGGTGCGCGGACTGGTCACCACGACCGGTGTCCGTGACGTCGACGACCTGCACCGCCTGGGCTTCCCGGTGTGGTCCGCCGCCGTCAGCGCCCAGGGGACCGTCAAGGCGACCGCCGGATCCGTCAACACGCCCGTCGTCGTCGGCGGGCAGGTGATCTGCGCGGGAGACGCCGTCCTGGCGGACGACGACGGGGTGGTGTGCGTCCCCCGCGCCCTGGTCGACCGGACGCTGGCGGCGTCCCGGGCCCGCGCGGAGAAGGAGGAGGCCACGCGCTCCGCCTTCCGGGCGGGCGAACTCGGCCTGGACCGGTACGGGCTGCGGGCCGTGCTCGACCGGCTGGGCGTGCGCTACCTGACCGCTCAGGAGTACGCCGCGGAGCGCGCGGCCGAAGACGGGGGGAAGGGGACCACCCCGTGACGGCGGAAACGGACGGCGGGGTGCCCTGCATGCTCATGCGCGGAGGTACGTCCAAGGGTGCGTACTTCCTCGCCGACGCCCTTCCCGATGACCCCGCGGAACGGGATGACCTGCTGCTGCGCGTCATGGGCACACCCGACGCCCGGCAGATCGACGGGCTGGGCGGGGCGACCTCCCTGACCAGCAAGGTCGCGGTCGTCCAGCAGTCCGCCCGCGCCGACGCCGACATCGACTACCTCTTTCTCCAGGTGGGCGTGGACGAGGCCGTGGTCAGCGACCGCCAGAACTGCGGCAACCTCCTGGCGGGAGTGGGCCAGTTCGCCCTGGAGCGGGGGCTCGTCCCCGCCGGCGACCCCGAGACCGCCGTGCGTGTCCACATGGTCAACTCCGGCAGCGTGGCCCGCGCGCGGTTCCCCACCCCGGGAGGCACGGTGCGGTACGCCGGCGGGACCGCGATCGCCGGCGTCCCCGGGACGGCGGCGCCGGTCGTGCTGGAGTTCGCCGACACCGTCGGGTCGGCGACCGGCCGGCTGCTCCCCACCGGCAGCGTGCGGGACGTGATCGACGGGACCCCCGTGACCTGCGTCGACAACGGCATGCCGGTGGTCGTCGCCACCGCCGCGTCGTTCGGCCTGAGCGGCCACGAGTCCCACGGTGAACTGGCCGCGGACCAGCGGCTGCTGGCACGCGTCGACCGGTTGCGGATCCAGGCCGGTGCGCTGATGGGGCTCGGGGACGTCACGGCGTCGTCCGTGCCGAAGACCACGCTCGTCGCCGAGCCGAGGGACGGCGGCATGCTGGCCACGCGGTCCTTCATCCCGGTCAGCCCGCACACCGCGATCGGCGTGCTGGGCGCCATCTCCGCCGTGACGGCGGTACGCCTCCCCGGCGCGGTCGGCCACGACCTCACGGCGTCCTGGCCGGCCGGCGGCACCCGCGTGGACGTCGAACATCCCACCGGACACCTGGTGATCGACGTGGACGTCGACCCGGCCGCCGATCCACCGGCGGTGCGGAGCAGCGGTGTGGTGCGGACGGCACGCAAGCTGTTCGACGGGACGGTGTTCCCCCGCGCCTGAGGAGCCGGAGCGCCGTCCTCGCTCAGCCGGCGAAGGGTCCCGGGATGGACTCGTCGCTCTCGGCGAGGACCTTGATCACATCAAGGACATGCTCGCGCGTGGCCGCCTCGGCGGCGTCGGCGTCCCCCGCGGCGACGGCCTCGATGATCTCCAGGTGCTGGGGCAGGGACTGCGCGGGACGCCCGGGCCGAAGCGACAGGCGGAAGCGGTGCCGGACCAGCTGCGCGTGCATGCCTTCGAGCATCTCCTTCGCGACCGGTTGGGCCGCGATCTCCCGGATCCGGGTGTGCAGTTGCTCGTTCAGCTGCGAGTACAGGAGCGGATCCCCGTTCTGGACGGCCGCCTCCATGCTCCCGCCGATCGCACGCAGCTGCTCGGCCCCGTCCTCGGTGATGTGCTCCGCCGCCTTGCGCGCGCACAGGCCCTCCAGCACCATGCGGCACTCGTACATCGCGATCGCGTCGGTCACGGTGATCACGCGCACCCGGGCGCCGCGGTTCTTGATCCGCTCGACCAGCCTCTCGGCGGTGAGCTCCACGAGCGCCGTGCGCACGGCCGAACGCTTCACCTGAAGCAGGTCCGCGAGATCGCCCTCCACGAGTCGCTGTCCCGGGGCCATCTCGCCCGCGAGGATCAGCGCACGCAGACGGTCCGCCGGGCTCCGGTCGTCGGCGGCTTGACCGTTCCCTCGGGACACCAACGGGACTCCCTCCGCATGCCCGCCGAGGCGTTGACGGGCGCCTATATGTTCAACAATATTAGCGCCATTCAGTTCGACACCGGGGCGCATGTGAACTTCGCACCGCGCAACGGCCGCGGCCGCACGGGCACTCCGCGCCCCAACCTGTCCAGAGCACCGGGATGCGCTTGACGACGACCAGTGCCCAGCAGTTGATCGCAAGGACGAGTCTCGCACCGCCCGCCGCCCCGTTCGCCTGGGAACAGGTTGAGCCGCGGATCGGGGCGCCCGTGCCGCGGGACTACCGTGAGCTTCCCGACGCCGGAGGGTGCGGGATCATGGTCGGCATGGGGCGCTATCGGCATGCTGCGAAGCTTGAGGCCTTTCCGCGTGATCTGTTGGACGAGGTCGTCGCGGCTCTGCTGGACGCGGTGGAAGAGGCGCCCGTCACCGAGAGCGGTTTCGAGGTCGGCGAGGACGTTCACCACGGGGTGCGGCTGGTGGAGGGGCGGCACGCGACCACCGGAGCCCGCTACCGGATCCCCGCCGCCGGGGCCGAGGTGAGCGTCGCGGCCTGGGACAGGGCCGGGGAGTCACGGATCGACGTCACCGGCGACCGCGACGGCCATACCGTCCGGCTTCAACTGGAACTGCGCGTGTCCGGGCGGCGGCTCCGTGCCGTCCGGGTCAGTGGCGACTACCAGGGGCCGAAACCGTTCCGCAGGGTGCGGCGCGCGAAGTGGACGTGCGAGATCGATGCCGAGGAATGGTGGTCCCCGCTCGGCCCGAAAACGCCTCCGGTCTCCGTGCGGGTCGTGCATCCGTTCGCCTTCGCCGATCTGCGTGTTGTACGAGGCGAAGACAAGCGCGGACGCTGGAACGTCCGGACCACGGCGCGATTCGGGGGCCGTTCCCTTCTGCGTCCGCTGGCATGGGCGGGGTGGGCCGTCGTGCGGCGCCGCATCCGGCGCGAGCTGGACGGATCGCTCGGCAAGGCCGTCTCCGCGTGGAACACCGAGGTGCCCGGCCTGGTGGAACGCGGCCTGCAAGAGCGACTCGATTTCGAGCATCGGGTGACGCCGACTGCCGTTTCCCGCGAGTGGGCCGAGGCATATGTGGACGCGCTTCATCAGGCGATCGGGGAATCGCGGTTCGAGGAGGGCAGGCTCGTCACGGGTTCTGAGGCGGCTTTCAGCATGCGGCTTCTCAAGGGCGCGCACATCGGGCCGGGTGCCCGCTATCGGATCGCTCCTTTCCCAGAAGACGAGACCGAGCCCGTGGATGTGGCCGTCACGGCCTGGGACCGTGACGGGACGAGCCGCATCGAGTTCAGCAGCCCGGACGAGGTGAAAGCGGGATGGGTCGAGATCGACAGCGCCCGGAAGCCCACCGTCGTGCGTGCCGCGCTCGCCGGCGAGTTCGAGGGGTTCACGCAGGTCGAGTGCGACGGTGAGCTGGACCTTGAACGCTGGTGGGCGGACGACGGCCCGGCCCTGACGGTGAACGCCGGCAACCCGCTCGGTGAGGCGACCCTGAGAGTCAGGAAGGCTCCGGCGGCGGGCGGGAAATGGACGGTGACCATCGCCGCGGCGGTCGAGGGCCGCACGTGGGCGCGTCGGCTGGTCGCCGCGGCGAGCCTCGTCGCCGCCGTCCCTATGAACCATTCGCTCTAGGAGTCGGCCGATGCGTTCGCCGCGAAGTGGGACGGCCTCGCAGCACGAAGTGCTGAGATCTCCCCGCAGGAGGCCGCCGACGAGACTCTGCGAGTACTCCTCAGCGGCCCACCTGCCTGAAGCCGCGCTGCTCGTCCACAACGCGGGGCTGCTGGACCGCCCCGGCTGGCCAGCCGGCCTCGCGGGCGACGGCCGCCGGTCCGCGCCCTTGTACGAGCCGTTGCCGAAGGATCGCCGAGTCGGGCGCGAGTGTCGTCACGAGGACGCCCGGTCCGGCGAGCGGCATGACCGCCAGCCCGCCGGCGGCGTATGCAGCCGACGCCGGGCCCGCTTGAAATGACAACTAAATTGATGGATATGCGATGATTGCCATTAACTATGCGAACAGCACTCCACCCTCGATGGCGGGCAACTGCCCGATGGGCGGCGACCACGCTCGAATTCCCGAGCAGGACGGCAGTGGCAACGTTTGCGTCAAGTGCGGCACCAAGCAGTGAGCCTTTTTCAACGGGCGTTGAGCTCGCGGTTCTGGAGGACGTGGATCGCCTTGGCCAGGTGACCGGCTCGGTGGGGGCAGCAACGTAGCTCGGTCAGGATCTCCCGGTTCTTGAGCTGGGCGTTGGCCCGTTCGCCTGGTCCGCGGAGCTTGGCGTGGGAGCGGTTGGCGTCCTTGAGCGGCTCGGGCTTGTCCTTGCCCTTGTAGGGCGTGGTGATGTGCGGGCCGGCGCCGGTGTTTCCCGAGTAGAAGGGCCGGTCGGCCGCAACGCGGTCAACATGACGCGGGCACGCCCCGCGTTGAGCACGACGGGCGGGCCGTCAGCGGTGACGACCTCTCCGGGGACGAGCGGACGGGAGGTCACGGGATCGGCCTGTGGACGGTCACCAGCTTGGTCCCGTCGGGGAACGTCGCCTCGATCTGCACCGAGTCGAGCATCTCCGGAATGCCTTCCATGACGTCCGCCGCCCCCGGGCCCGGCGCTCCCGCGCGACCGACGCGGCGACATGCAGCAGCAGCCGCTCCTGCTCGTGTGGGCTGATCAGCACAGTCCGGACACTACTGGGCCGAGAAAGGACAGAGAACGGAGGAATTGCAGAGTTAACAGCGAATCAAGCGCCCCGGAAGGAGGCTGCGGTCTTCCTCGCATCGTCTTCGGGCTCCAGGACGGCGCCAGGTCAGCGTGCTCGGCACCGGGCTGGCGATCATGCTCGGCCGTTGGATGATAATCTTGCGTCTTCTACCGTCCGGAAGCCCACGTGATAGGCGAACGGACCGGCAGGCATCCGGTCGGCTCTGCGGGTTCGTTACCCAGAGTACGAATGCGGGTGCGAGTCAATGCACGCAACAGAACTGGCAGAAGCCTGCGTCGATGACACGAACAATATTCTGGTAGCGCCTTCGACACTGCGAGACAATGACGCGGTCCGAGACTTTTTCGGGTCGACGATCACGCCAGAGGACCTCGCTTCCGGATCGCTCGACCTCGCGCGGAAGACCGTCTACCTGTGCGGCGATGTGTCTGGTATCAGCGACCGCCGATTGCGTGCAGCGGCCAGGGTGTTCGTCATCCGGGAGCTGTCAGAGGGGTACCGCGAGGACGCCGGCGGACCGTGGCCCCTTGTCGGCGCCGGCCAGGTTCCCGTTCGAGCCCACGGCGCCGGTGTGTACTACCGCCGCTTTTTCGACCTCGACGCCGATCACTTCACCCGGATCCGCGCGGAGCACGCGTTCCAGTCCCTGACGGAGTCCACGAAGCCCGGAACGGCCCATCGCAGCGGGATTTACCTGACGCCCGTCACACAAAACGGTGACGAACTGCATTTCCGCCTGCTCCGGTGCTCCACGAATCTCTCGGGACCGACGGAGGGATTCCGCCCGACCGACACGCACATCGTCGAGGCGCTGAACCGCGAGGCCGCCGTCGTCTTCCGGAACCACGCGCCGCTGAATCACGTCCTCGCGCAGATCTACCACAACACCCCCGCCACGACCGAGCGCAGGCAGTCCAAGGCGAAGATCTCGTCCCACGCCGACAAGACCAAGGACATGCCCGTCAACGGCATCATGGCGTTCTGCACCTTCTACGACGGGCTCGACAAGCTGCGACCCCTGGCCGACGATCCATTCGACTACGGCGTGAAGGGTGCCAGCGGGCTGACCAAGCTGCGCTTCCGTCTCAAGGATCCGGCGGAAAGCGGGGATGCGCTCCCCTCGCAGTTCAGCCTGACGCTCTACCCTGGCTCTGTTTTCTTCATGCCGCTGTCCACCAACCGCCTGTACACGCATGAGATCCGGCCCTCGGCGCTGGACGCCGAGCTGCTCCCGACCCGCCTGGGATACGTGGTGCGCTGCTCAAGCGCCGAAGCCGTTCACAAGGACGGCCACACGTTCCTCAAGGCGGGCGGAGACCTGGTGCGGCTGGGGCCGCCCACACCGGCGGGCATGGACGAACTGCGCAGGCTGTACGCCGAAGAGAACAGGAGCACGTCCTTCATCGATTACGGCGATGAGTTTCACTTCAGCATGAACAAGGGAGACTACATTGCCCCCCGAGTCTAGGATTTCGGACGAGATCTTCTCGTACACCCTGCCGACCGGGGAGAACCTTTTCGCCGAGCTGTCCGCGTCGGCCCGTTGGGAAGACGTTGGAAAAGGCAGGCGCGGCGCCACGCTCACCAAGGTCGACGAGGCGGACGGCGTGCCCCTCGTGCGCACCACCACGCGCTACAGCAACCCGACACAGCGTTTCCGGGCGGTGCACGAACGGCTGGCGAAGCAGATCCAAGAACGCGCGGAGCTTCCGGTCGGCTTCAACAACGCCCTCATCGAGTGCTACACGAACGCTTACAGAACCATGGGCGCCCACTCCGACCAAGCCCTCGATCTGGCCGACGGGTCGTTCATCGCCGTCTTCTCCTGCTACAGGCACCCCGAAGCGGACCCGCCAAGGAAGCTGATCTTCGAAGCGAAGGGATCCGAGGGCGAGAAGTTCGAGATCCCCCTCGCCCACAACGGCATCGTCGCGTTCTCGGCCGAGTCCAACCGCCGGCTCAAGCACAAGATCGTGCTGGACGCGTCCGCACCGACGGCGGACAACCAATGGCTGGGCGTGACGTTCCGAACGTCACAGACCTTCCTCCGGTTTCGCGACGGCCACGCATACCTCCCGCGAGGTGCGCGCCTCACGCTGGCCGACGAAGAGCAGAGCCGCGAGTTCTACCGGCTGCGGCGCCGCGAGAACAGCGAAACGGACTTCGTCTATCCCCCGCTGACGTACACGGTCAGCGAGAGCGACCTGATGCCGCCCGCCTGACGCCGACCCTGAGTCGGGTGCGCGACGCCGGCCGTCGGCACGACTCGCCGCGTCAGGCGGTGGTCTCGACCGGCGGGCCGGGCCTGCGCCAGACCGGGTTGCGCCGGATGCCCAGGTTCTCCAGGTCGACCTCGTGCCCGGTCTCGCTGCGCAGTTCCACCCTGACCGGGGCGCCGGTTTCGTGTTCGACGTGCAGGAGCGGAGGCTCCTCCTGGAGGTGCTTGTCGGCCCACTGCATCAGGCTGAGAACGGCCGGCAGCAGGTCACGGCCCATGTCCGTGAGCACGTACTCGTCCCGGGTGCGGCCGCCCTCGTCCCGGTAGGGGCGCCGGACGAGCAGGCCGGCCTCGGTGAGGTGGCGGAGCTGCCTGGCCACGACCCTCTCGGTGATCCCGATGCGCCGCGCGAAGTCGCTGAACCGGGTGGTCCCGTAGTAGGCCTCGCGCAGGATCAGCAGCGCCGACCGGGTCCCGACGACCTCCAGGGCCTTGACGAGGGAGCAGTGCTCCGGCTTCCACGCGCTGAGATCCGCGAGCGGACCCTCCATCACAGCAGCCATGCACCCCATGCTACCCACCATGACTATAACGGGGTATAGTCACGCTCTGACTTGATAAATGTATAGCCAGCCCGAGAGGGGTTCCCTGTGGCTGCACAGACGCCGACGGCCGGGACGCGGCGGCCGAGACCCGACCGCTCGACCGCCGTCCTGTTCGTCCTCTGCTCGGCCGCGTTCATGGCGATGCTCGACGTCTTCGTGGTCAACGTCGCGTTCACCGACATCGGCGCGGACTTCTCGGGCTCGTCCCTGCCGGACCTCAGCTGGATCCTCAACGGCTACACGATCGTCTACGCCGCGCTGCTGATCCCGGCCGGACGCCTGGCCGACCGGTACGGCCGCAAGACCTTCTTCCTCGCCGGGCTCGCCCTGTTCACGCTCGCCAGCGCCGGTTGCGCGGCCGCCCCGTCCCTGTGGTGGCTGGTCGCGTTCCGGGTGCTGCAGGCCGCCGGCGCCGCGGCGCTCACCCCGACCAGCCTCGGGCTGCTGCTCACCTGCCTTCCCGCCGAACGGCGCGCGGGCGGGGTGAAGGTCTGGGCGACGACGAGCTCGGTCTCCGGCGCGATCGGCCCCGTCGTCGGCGGAGCCCTGGTCCAGCTCTCCTGGCAGTGGGTGTTCCTGATCAACCTGCCCGTCGGCATCCTCGTCTTCGCCGCCGCGGTCCGCATCGTCGCGGACTCGCGGGACGAGACGGTCACCCGGCCGCCCGACCTGCCCGGTGCGGCGGTGATCGCCCTCGCCATCGGCGCGGTGGCGCTCGGCCTCGTGCAGGGGGACGAATGGGGCTGGACCGGCGCGATGACGGTGGGCGCCTTCACCGGCGCGGTGCTCGCCGCCGGATACCTCGTCCTGCGCGTCCTGCGGCATCCCGCACCGGTCATCGATCCGTCGCTGTTCCGCGTACCGGCCTTCGTCTGGGCCAACGTCACGGCGCTGGTGTTCTGCACGGCGTTCGGTGCGGTCTTCCCCAGCGTCGTGCTCTGGCTCCAGAACGTCGCGGGCTTCAGCGTCATCGGCACCGGCCTGGCGATCCTGCCCGGACCGCTGATGGTTCCGGTCTTCGCGGTCGTCGGCCAGCGGCTGGCCAAACGCATGCCGGTGGGATTCCTCGTGGCTCTGGGAAACCTGCTGTTCTGCGCCGGTGCGGTGATGCTGGCCGTCAGCGCCTCACCCGACGTGCGCTACGTCACCCAGGTCCTGCCCGGGTGGATCGTCATCGGCATCGGCATCGGCCTGGCCCTGCCCAGCATGATCGCCGCCGCCACCGCCGACCTGCCGCCCGCCCAGGCCGCCACCGGCAGCGCCGTGGTGAACACCAGCCGCCAGCTCGGCTACGTCCTCGGCGTCTCCATCCTGATCGCCGTCCTCGGAACGATCGGCCTGTCCCCCGACGACGCCCGCACGGTCTTCCAGCACGGCTGGTGGTTCATCGCCATCGCCGCCGCTCTCAGCGCCGTCACGGCCCTCGGTATCAGGCCCGCTGCGGCGGCACGCCGAGCCGGACCGCCGTCCGCGGGCCGTCCGCAGGCCGACACCGTCACAGCCGGTCCTGCTCCGACCGGTCCTGCGGGGCCTCAGCCGTGACCTGCACGACCTCGTTCCGGACGGCCGAGAGCCACGGCGGGAGGCCGGGAGGCCGTCCGCCGTTGCCGGGGCGGGGTGATCAGCAGGGTGCGGTCGCAGCGGGGGCCGGTGGCGCCGGCGATGGCGGCGACCGCATCGGCGAACGTCAGCAGCCGGGGGCCGGTCAGCTCGTAGATCTGGCCGAGATGCCCGTCCTACATCCGCGCCTTCACCCAGGCCACCGCCGACGCCATCGCCGCAGAGGGCCAGTTGGCTCTCTAGGACGGGGCCGGTGACGAACAAGATCGTTTCTTTGTAAACCACCGAGGGTGATGCGTCGTCTCCTTCCTGAAGATCATTTCTCTCCCCCCGCCAGGAAGGTCGAATATGCCTCGACGCAACTGGGGCCTGCGCGGCGCCGCGCTCACCGCCGCCGTGGTCACCGGCACCGCCGGCCTGGCTCCGCTCCCCGCACAGGCGGCTCCGCGCGTTCCCGCGCCGCCCGGTGACTTCAACGGCGACGGCCACCGCGACCTCGCGCTCGGCAGCCCGTCCAGCACCGCGAACGGCGCCGGCTTCGCAGGGTTCGTCACCGTGGTCTACGGGAGCGCCTCCGGTCCGGACACCGCGAAGCGGCAGGTCATCTCCCAGGAGAGCGCCGGCATCCCGGGCGCCTCGGAGGAATGGGACCAGTTCGGCGACTCGCTCGCCTCGGCCGACTTCGATCTCGACGGTTACGCCGACCTCGCCGTCGTCGCGTCCGGAGAGGACTCCGGCGGCGCACCCCTTGAAGGCGGCCGCATCACCCTGGTCTACGGCAGCGCGAGCGGCCTGTCGTCCAGGGCGGTGGCGTTCGGAAGCGACGACGGCGGCGCCCTCACCGTCAGCGCGGGCGATGTCGACCACGACGGCAGGCCCGACCTGATCGCCGGCGGTCGCGGCTCGTTCACCGTCTACGGTGGCCTGGCCTCGGGCGACGTCACCGGGAAGACCACGGCCGTCGGCAGTGGCGAGGGCGAGACGGTCCGGGTCTCCACCTCCACCGCGGACCTCACCGGCGACGGCTACGCCGACCTCGCGGTCGCCTTCAACTGGTGGCCGATCGACGGCGACGACCGCTGGCTGCGGCTGGACGTCTACCAGGGCTCGGCGTCCGGGCTCGCCGGCGCTCCGGCGTTCACCACGTCCGACCTCCGGGTGCGCTCTCTCGCCGCGGGTGACGTCAACGGCGACGGCAGGGCCGACCTGGTCGCGGGCGTCGAGTCCTCGGCCGGGGGCGAGATCCGCGTGTTCCCCGGCACGGCGTCCGGCATCGGCTCCGCCACCGTGATCGACCAGGACACCGACGGCGTCCCCGGCACCGAGGAACGCGAGGACGACTTCGGCGACTCCGTCGCGGTCGGCGACGTCAACGGCGACGGCAAGGCGGACATCGCCGTCGGCGCCCCGGAGGAGACCGTCGGCACCGCTTCCCACGCGGGCGCCGCGACCGTCCTGTACGGCGGTCCGGACGGGGTGACCGGCGCCGGCGCCCAGCAGTTCGGCCAGAACAGCGCGGGCGTGCCCGGCACGGCGGAGCAGAACGACCGGTTCGGTTCCCAGGTTTCGCTCGCCGACCTCGACGGCGACGGCAAGGCCGACCTGACCGCCGGTTCCAGCGGCGAGGACGGCGGGGACGGGGCGCTGGTGCTGCTGGACGGCGGCGCGTCCGGCGTGACGACGGAGGGGAGCCGGGCGATCGGCGCCGGCACCCTCGGCGTGCAGGGACGCTCCGCCCGGATCGGCGGGGTCGTCCTGCCCTGACGGTGAGGGCCCGTCCGGCTTCTGAGGTAGCCTGACAGCCGTGCTCCTGTCGTGAGCATGGCTGTCAGGTCCTCGATCACCGTCCGGCGGAGGCTCCGTGACCAAATCGACGCGGTCGCCGGACGGCGCTCGCGCGGACCGAGGCGACCAGGCGGACATCCAGGCCGTGAGCCGGGTCAGCCAGATCCTGTCGCTGTTCGATCCGGCCACGCCCGAGCTCACCGCCGGCGAGGTCGCCGAGCGGCTCGGCCTGAACCGCACCACCGCGTACCGCTACTGCACGTCGCTCGTCGCGGCCGGGCTGCTCGAACGCGATCCCGAGGGCGGCGGCTACTCGCCCGGGGGCCTGCTGCTCCAGCTCGGCGCCTTCGCCATCGGCCACCGCCGCGTCATCAACCTCGCCCCGCGCCACATGCAGTCGCTCGCGCGCGCCACGCGGTGCAGCTCGGTGCTCAGCCTCTGGGGGCTCACCGGGCCGGTGGTCTCCCGGGTCGAGGAGAACATCTCCACCGCCGTCATCGTGTCCGTGCGGGTCGGCAGCCACCTGCCGCTCGACGCGGCGCAGAGCAAGGTGTTCCTCGCCTACCACGGCGACCAGCTGTCCATGGAGCGGCTGATGGCGAACCTGCCCGGCCCGGTGCGCGAGGAGCTGCGCGCCGACGTCGAGCGGGTCCGCACCGTCGGCCACTGCTCCGCGATGAGCACCCCCGGCATCGTCGCGGTGGCGGCGCCCGTGTTCGACGAGTACGGCATCTGCGCCACCCTGGCCATCATCGGCCCGGACAACACCCTGTCGATGTCCGACGACGCCCCCGAGCTGCGCGTCGTCGTCGACACCGCCCGCGAGCTCACCCGCGAGCTCGGCGGGCACTACCGTCCCGACGACGTCGACCAGCGCGCGATGTAGCGCGGCGGCGGGGCGCCGCACGCCACCGCCGCCGTGGTCTCTCTCCCGGGTCAGCGCAGCGCGGGGATCGTGCTGTCGTCGGTCATGTCGACGTCCTTGGTCTCCGGGCCGAGGAAGCCGCCGAGGCTGATCAGGGCGCCGGCGAGAACGATCAGGACCGCCGGGGCGAGGTGCCCCGGCATGAAGTCGTCGAGCTGCCGCAGGTAGAACTGGTAGAACGCGGGGATGACGATGGCGAGGCTGTAGCCGACGCCGTACCCGGTGGACCGGATGGTCGCCGGGAACCGCTCGGTCAGGTACGCGGCGATCGGGCCGAACGTGCCGACGGTGAAGACGCCGATCAGGACGGCCCAGCCGAGCACCGCGCCGAATCCGCTGTCCATGGCCATCATCAGGGTGTAGGCGCCGGCGCCGATCGTCAGGACCGTCAGGCCGTAGCCGATGTAGAACCGCCGCCGCCCGATCCGCTGGGACAGGATGCCGAGGAACGGGTAGGCCACCGCGGCCGACGCGTTGATCACGAGCATCGTCACCGTGACCTCCTTGCTCGACAGGTCGAGGTGCGACTTGAGCTGCGCGGGCGTCACGGCGGCCTCCATGTTGGTCGCCAGCCATGTCCCGGTCATCAGGATGAACACCTGCGCCAGGGCCCGGGGGTAGCGCCTCACCAGCCGCACGAACGGCATGCCGTGCCGCTCGCCGCTGCGCTCCGTGGGCGGCTCGTGCACCTGCTTGAGGTAGTAGCGGAACAGCACGGCCGCCAGCAGCGCGCCGATCACGAACGGGATCCGCCAGCCCCACTGCACGTAGCTGCTGTGCAGCCCGGCGGAGGGCAGCGACTGCAGGAGCAGCAGCGTGATCGCGGCGATCACGGCGTACGCCCAGGGCGAGGTCGAGGTGATGAGGGAGGCGTAGAGGCCGCGCTTGTGCCGCGGGCTCCACTCCATCGCCAGCGGCACGGCGGTGGTGTACTCGCCGCCGAGGAAGATCCCGTCGATGAAGCGGAGGAAGATCAGCAGGCCGATCGACCAGGCCCCGATCGTCTCGTGGCCCGGCAGGCAGGCGATCAGCAGGGTGGTGACGCCGAAGCCGCCGACCGCGACCAGCGTGGTGACCTTGCGCCCGACCGTGTCGGCGAAGTGCCCGAAGACGAGCGCGCCGAGCGGGCGGCCGACGAGCGTCGAGGCGAACACCAGCGACGACAGCAGCGCCGTCGTGCCCGCGCTCAGGGACGCCGACTGGAAGTAGATCGTCGCGGGCGCCAGCACCACGATCGGCAGGTAGATGTCGAACTGGTCGACGAAATAGGCGAGCGCCCCGCCGCGGACGGCGGCGCGGACCTTGGTCATGTCCGGGCCGTGCGACGGATGCGCGGGGCCTGCGGCCGCCGGTCGCGGCGCTTCTGCGTGGGACGGTGTGGACATCGCGTCCTCCGGTCTGTGCTGGCGGATGCCCGGGTGGGGAGCAGCGCCAGAACTCTGAACCTTGAGTTCACAAAGTGAACATGTAGCACCGTTAACGTGTGATCTGGACAACACAAGCACTTGAAGCAGGATGTTCAGCCTCGTATATTGAACAGCGACTTCAAAATACGAACGAAGGTGGCCAGATGAGCCCACGTCCCGCCATCGCCTCCGTCCTGGACGGGCTGGTCGACATGCACGTCCACTCCGGGCCCAGCCCGTTCCCCCGCCGCTTCGACCACGTCGAGGCCGCCCAGGACGGAGCCCGGATCGGACTGCGCGCCATGGTGGCGAAGTCCCACCACCACAACACCCAGATGGACGTCCTGGCAATGAAGGGGCGGCTGGCCGGCGTCGCGGCCACCGTCTACGGGGGCATCGCGCTGAACAGTACCGTCGGCGGGCTCAACGTCCACGCGGTGCGCATGTGCCTGCGCATGGGCGGCAAGGTCGTCTGGTTCCCGACGATCTCCTCGGGCCGGCACATCGAGTGCCACCCCGAGGACGGGGCGTTCCCGACCACCACCGTGCCGCTGACCCTGGAGCGCATCGACATCGTCGGCGAGGACGGCGCGCTGAAGCCCGAGGCGATCGAGATCCTGGACGAGATCAAGGAGCAGGAGGCCGTCGTCAACGGCGGCCACATGTACCCCGCGTCCATCCGCACACTGTTCCAGGCCGCGCGGGAGCGCGTCATGAAGCGGATGGTCGTCAGCCACCCCGACTTCGTGATCGGCGCCGAGCCCGACCTGTGCCGCGAGCTCGTCGAGCTCGGCGCGTTCGTCGAGCACGAGATCGGCATGTACGACCCCGAGGGGAACATGAAGTGGGACCCCAAGCGGCTGATGACCTGGATCGAGACGCTCGGCCCGGAGCACACGGTGCTCTCCTCCGACTTCGGGCAGGCGGCCAACCCCAAACCGGTGGACGCCTGGATGCGGGTCGCCGGCGCGCTGCTCGACCTCGGGCTGCCGGAGAAGGACCTGCGCCGCATGGTCCGCGACAACCCCGCCCACCTGCTCAACCTCGACGCCTGAAAGAAGGGACCCACCATGGCCTACGGGAAGGACGACCCCCGCTCCTCGCTCGCGACGGCATCGCGACCGGACAGCGGTGCCCCCATCGCGGCCCCGCAGTACTTCGACTTCCGCACGCTCGCCTCGCCGGACGGCACGTCACCCGACGAGCGCACCGCGATCGTCCGCGGCCAGAACGTCATCCTCGTGCACACCTTCGCGCGCGCGGGCGACGAGCTCGGCAACGGAACGCTGGACGGTGAGCTCGTCGTGCTGGCCATCGGCGACTCGCCCGCCTTCTCGGTGATCACCGACGACGGCGCGACCAAGATCGATGAGCCGGGCCTGGTGGTGGTACCGCCCGGCGCCTCCAAGCTCACCGTTGAGGGCGACGGCCCGCTCATCCGCCTGATCGAGGCCACCGAGCCCGACTGGAGGGACCGGCCCGCCAACGCGGACGCCTACGCGGAGGACCACCCGCGCGTCGCGCTGCTGGAACGCTGGCCGGAGCCGCCGGCCGGGCCGGCGGTGCGCTTCTACCGGCTGTCGGAGGTGCCGAAGGACTCGGGCCGGTTCGGCCGCATCTTCCGCACCCGCTCGTTCATGGTGAACTTCATCCCCGAGGTCGACGGCCCGCGCGACCCGCACAAGCTCTCCCCGCACACGCACGACGACTTCGAGCAGCTCTCCCTGGCCGTCCAGGGCGAGTACGTCCACCACATCCGCACCCCGTGGCTGCCCGACAGCACCGAGTGGCGCGACGACGACCACGTGCGGATCGGCAGCCCGTCCGTCGCGATCATCCCGCCGCCCACCGTGCACACCTCCGCGGCCGCCGGCCCCGACCGGAACCAGCTGATCGACATCTTCAGCCCGCCGCGCACCGACTTCTCCGCCAAGCCCGGCTGGGTGCTCAACGCCGACGACTACCCGATGCCGTGACCGGGACGCGACGCACCGGTGCCGGGCTGTTCGCGCCGGACCGGACCGGTACCCCGCTCGGCACCTGGCTGAAGATCGCCTCGACCGAGCCGTCCGAGATCATGGCGTACTGCGGGTTCGACTTCGTCGTGATCGACCTGGAGCACGCGCCGCTCGACCTGACGATGGCGTACCGGCTGATCAACTCGGCCGCCGCGCTCGGCGTGGTGCCGCTGGTCCGGGTGCCGGACGGGACCCCGTCCACGATCCAGAAGATCCTCGACGCGGGCGCCCTGGGCATCCTCGTGCCGCACGTCGACACCGTGCGGCAGGCCGAGGCCGTCGGGCGGGCGTGCCGGTTCCCGCCGCACGGGACCCGCGGCGCGGGCGGCACCAGCCGCGCCGGGGCGTGGGGGCTGCGCCCCGCCGCCGACTACCGGGCCGCCGGGAACGACGACGTGCTGTGCATCCCGCAGCTCGAAAGCGTCGACGCCGTCAAGGCGGCGCCGGAGATCCTCGCGCTCGACTCCGTCGACGCGGTGTTCGTCGGCGCCGCGGACCTCTCGCTGTCGATGGGGTCCACGCCGGCCTCACCCGAGGTGCAGGACCTGATCGGCTCGGCGATCGGCGCCGCGCACGCCGCGGGCAAGCGCTGCGGGCTGGCGTTCGGCGGCGTGCCCGAGCGGGCCGCGCAGGCGGTGCGCGACGGGTGCGGCTTCGTCGTGCTCAGCAACGACGCGTCGATGCTGGCGGAGGCCGCGCGAGGGCTGGTCACGAAGTTCCGGGAAGCGGAAGGGAGCTGACGATGCGGGCCGCCGAGAAGGTCATCATCACCACCGCGGTGACGGGGTCGGTGAACGTGCCGTCGCAGAGTTCCCACCTCCCGCTGTCCGCCGGCCAGGTGGCCGACGCCGCGCTGGAGGCGATCGAGGCCGGTTCGGCCATCGTGCACCTGCACGCCCGGCGGCCGGACGGGCGGCCCACGTTCGAGGTGGAGGTCTTCGAGAAGATCATCGGGCGTATCGCCGCGCAGAGCGACGCCGTCCTCAACATCACCACCGGCGGCTCGACGGCGATGACGATGGAGCAGCGGCTGGCCGCCGCCCTGCGGTTCCGGCCCGAGCTGGCGTCGCTGAACATGGGCTCGATGAACTTCGTGTTCTCGGGGATCGCCGACCGGGTGAAGGAGTGGAAGCACGACTGGGAGAAGCCCTACGTGCTCAACACCTACGCGCACCCGTTCATCAACACCTTCGACAAGATCGAGCACACCCTGCGGACGCTCGGCGAGCACGGCACCCGGTTCGAGTTCGAGTGCTACGACATCGGGCACCTGTACTCGCTGGCGTACTTCGCCGACAAGGGGCTCGCCCGGCCGCCGCTGCTCATCCAGGGCGTCTTCGGCATCCTGGGCGGCATCGGCGCCGACCACGAGAACCTCGAGCACATGGTGCGGATCGCCGACAAGCTCTTCGGCGACGACTACGCGTTCTCCGCCTTCGCCGCCGGCCGCGGCCAGATGCAGTTCGCCACCCACGGCGCATGGCTCGGCGGCCATGTGCGGGTGGGCCTCGAAGACAGCCTGTGGATCGGCCGGGGACGCCTCGCGGAGAGCAACGCCCAGCAGGTGACGAAGATCCGGGGCGTCATCGAGGACCTGGGCAAGGAGATCGCCACCCCGGCCGACGCCCGGAGAATGCTCGCCCTCCGGGGCATCGACGGCGCCGGCGGGAGCACGACCCCATGAGTACGACCCCATGAGCACGCGCCACGACCGAGACCAGGAAAGGGCCCACCGACCCATGTCTCCAGCCACCACAGAACCGCCGCTCGCCGGCAAGGCCGTCCTCATCGTCGGGGCGAGCACGGGGATCGGGGCCGCCACCGCGCGCCTCCTCGCCGCGGACGGCGCGTCCCTCATGCTCGTCGCGCGCAGCAAGGCGCCGCTCGCCGAACTCACCGACGAGCTCACCTCGGCCGGGCACGACGTCGCGTACACGACCGGCGACGTCTCGGTCCCGGCGGACGTCGCCGCGTTCGTCGACGCCGCCGTGGCGCGGTTCGGCCGGCTCGACGGGGCGTTCAACAACGCCGCGATCCCGGGGAGCGGGCGCCTCGACGCGGTCACCGAGGAGGACTTCGACCGGATCATGGCCGTCAACGTGAAGGGCACGTGGCTGTGCCTCCGCGAGGAGATCCGCGTCATGGAGGCGCAGGGGTCCGGCTCGATCGTCAACATGAGCAGCATCGGCGGCCTGCGCGGCAGCTCCGGTTCGGGCGCCTACCAGGCCACCAAGCACGCGGTCATCGGCCTGACCCGGACCGCGGCCCACGACTTCGGGCCGCTCGGCGTCCGGGTGAACGTGCTGGCCCCCGGCCCGATCGAGAGCGCGATGCTCGACCACCTGCGCACGCGGATCCCCGGCGGTGTGGAGGCGCGGATAGCCGC
Organism: Actinomadura sp. B10D3; assembly: GCF_039871695.1. Lineage (NCBI taxonomy): Bacteria > Bacillati > Actinomycetota > Actinomycetes > Streptosporangiales > Thermomonosporaceae > Actinomadura > Actinomadura sp. B10D3. The sequence continues at coordinate 29,193 of NZ_JBDPLY010000042.1, read as the reverse complement.
CACGCCGCTGCGCAAGGCGGGGACGGGGACCGAGGTCGGAGCGACCGTGTCGTTCCTGCTGAGCGACCGGGCGAGCCACCTCAGCGGGGTCATCCTCCCGGTCGACGGAGGGTTCCTCACCTGAGCGGTGCGGCGCCGCCTCGGCGCCGCACCGGCCCCGGCCCGCTCACCGGCCGCGGGTGGCGGCGCCGGGGCCGCCCGCCTTCTCCGACAGTGCCCTGTCCAGGAGGGGCGCCGCGGTCGTCGCGGCGTGGATGCCCACCACGCTGGCGATCTCCAGGACCTCCATGATCTCCTCCGCGGTGGCGCCGTGACGCAGCGCGTTGCGCATGTGGAGCTTCAGGCCCGGCTGGTACAGGTGGGTGGCCGAGGCGTCGAAGGCCACGTAAATGAGCTCCTTGGTCTTCGGCGGGAGTGTGCCCGTCGTCCAGGGGACCGAGGAGAAGTCGAGGTAGGCGGCGAAGAGTTCGGGGTCGAGTTCCAGCAGGCCGTCCCAGAACGGGTGCCAGTAGCCGCGGTTGGCGACGAACTCGGCCTTGAGACGCTCGCGCTCCGCGTCCAGGGGGGCTCGGGGGTGAGGGCGGTCATCGTTGCTCTCCGTTCCGTAGCCAGCGCACGATCTCGGTGTGGTCGGCGTCGCCGGGCAGGTCACGCGCCGCCTCGGCCCACAGCTCCGCGGCGGCCTCGCCGAGCCGGGCGGGGCGGCCGGACGCGGCGGCGAGCCCGACCGCCGTCCGCATGTCCTTGAGCATCAGGCCGAGGCCGAAGCCGGAGTCGAACCCGCCCGGCAGCACGTGGACCGGCCACTTGACCTGGGTGGATCCGCTGCGGCCGCTGGAGCCGTTGACGGCCTCCAGCATCACCTCGTATTTTTCGCGTGACGTCTTGACATGAATGGACGTTGTCAAATCTACTGGGAGCGCTCCCACGATTTCTCCGGTGGTGTGCGACGGGAGTGCGTGGGAGCGCTCCCATGATGATTGAAAGTGGGACTAAAAAGATCGGCGCCGGTCGTCGCGCGGTGCCTTCGGGGAAGGGTGTCGGACAATGAGCGTCAGAAGCGGGGACCCCCTCTCCCGGACGCGATCCGGAGAGGGCGAGCCGGAATCGGTGACCGGTGGCGCACAGCCCGCGACGTCCATCCGCTGGGGCCTTCACGTGTGGTGGATCGCCCTTCTGGCGGGAACGGCCGGGGCACTGGCCGTGCTGCTGTTCATGCCGCACGGGCGGGAGATCGGGGCCGCCTGGGAACTGCCGGCGAAACTGCTGGTTTTCGCCTGCCTGGCCTGCGGAATCGCGTTGTTCCCATGGCCGTCGAAGGTTCCGCACTGGGTGTTGTACGTCCCGTTCGCCTTCTTCGCCGGCTACCTCTTTCCGAGGATCAGCGGCTTCTACTTTCTGGACGGCGAGCGCGCCGATGCCGACAGTTTCTACACCCACCTTTACCTGCTGCTCTATCCGGGCCTCGTGCTGACCACCGCCGCCGCCTACCGGCTGGGGGGAGGGACGCCCGGCCGGTGCCTGAAGGTCGTGTTCACGGGCATCGTCGTCATCTTCTCCGGCTTCCTCGACCTGATGTGGTACGTCGTCAACCCGGTGGACCTCCCGTCCGAGATCGACGCACCGCACATCACCCTGCTCACCGGCGGGCCGATCTCGTTCGGCGCGACGGTCGCCTTCGCGCTCGCCCACGTCCCGCTCGCCGTCGCGTTCAACCTGCTGCCGCTCGACCGCTGGCTCGAACGGCTGCTCGGCACCGGGCGGACCCGTGCCTGAGGGGGGAGGGGACATCATGCCGACGCACGGGGACGCGTCCGGCCCCATCGGGATCTCCGTGGCGGCGCCCGCCTACAACGAGGCGGCGACCATCGCCGACGTGGTCACCGAATGGCAGGCCTACCTGCGGGACACCGCGATGGTCGGCGAGTGGGAGATCGTCGTCTGCGACGACGGGAGCACCGACACGACCGCCGACATCCTCGAAGAGCTTAGGGTCGGCTGCCCCGAGCTGGTCATCGTGCGGTTCGACCGCAACCGCGGGGCGGGCGCGGCGATCCGCGCCGCGATCGGGCACACGCGGCTGGAGTGGGTCCTGCTGCTGGACTCCGACGGCCAGTTCCCCATCGCCAACCTCGACCGGTTCCTCGGGCCCGTCCTCGCCGGCGAGGGCACGGCCTTCTCCGGCGCCCGCGTCCGCAAGGCCGACGGCGCCGCGTACCAGTGGGGTTCGGCGGCCAGCGGCGCGGTCAGCAACCTGCTGCACCGCACCCGCTACCGCGACTTCAACTCGATCTTCAAGCTGGTGCACGGGCCGCTGCTGCGCGCGCTGCCGCTGGAGGCGGGCGGGATGAACTGCTCGACCGAGATCACCGCCCGGGTCGCCGAGCTCGGCCGCACGTGGGTGGAGATACCGATCGAGCACCGGCCGCGCGCCGGCGGGGGACGCGGCTGGCGGTACTGGCGCGGGGCCCGGGACCGGGCGCTGCTCGTCGGCTACCTCGGCTACCGCCACTGGCTGCAGCGCCGTGGCGTGCTGCGCGCCCCGTCCGCGAACGAGTGGATCCGCCGGGAGGTCCGGTGAGCGCCCAGGTCGCGATGTTCAGCGGCGGGCGGGGCGGCGCCGCGATCGCGCGGGAGCTGCTGCGCGCGCCGGGAGTCCGGCTGACGCTGCTGATCAACGGGTACGACAATGGGATGTCCACCGGCGCGCTGCGCCGCTTCCTGCCCGGGATGCTCGGGCCGTCGGACTTCCGCAAGAACCTCCTGCTGCATCTGGACGCCCGCGATCCGGGGCAGGCGGCGCTGGCCGCGGTCCTGGAGCACCGCCTCCCGGACGGGACGGCGCCGCGCGACCTCGCCGCGTTCGTCGGCGCGCTCGCGGTCGACCTCGTCGAGGGGTGCCACGCGCTGCCGCGCCGCCCGCGGCTGGCGATCGCCCGGGACCTGACCGCCTTCCTGGACCGGCTCGGCGCCGGCGCCGGGCGCTTCGACCTCGCGGACTGCGCGCTCGGCAACCTGGTGTTCGCCGGCGCCTACCTGCGGCTGGAGAGCGACTTCAACGCCGCGGTCCGCGCGTGCGCCGCGACGTTCGGGTCCCCGGTGCGGCTGCTGAACGTGACCGGAGGCGAGAACGCCCACCTGGCGGCGCTCAAGGAGGACGGGCGGCTGCTGGCGGACGAGGCGGAGATCGTCGCGCCGCAGGACCCGGCACCGATCAGCGACCTGTTCCTGCTCCGCGACCCGGTCCGCGACCGGGACGCGCTGGAGGCGATGCCCGCCGCTCGAGTGCGGCGCGTCCTCGCCGGCCGCCGCGCCGAGGTGTCGCCGAATCCGGCGGCGCTGGCGGCGATCCGGGACGCCCGGCTGATCGTGTACGGGCCGGGCACCCCGCACTCGTCCCTGTATCCGAGCTACCTCACGCCGGGGGTGGCGCAGGCGGTCGCGGCGAACCGTGCCGCGGCGAAGGTGCTGGTCGTCAACATCCGGGAGGACCACGACGTCCAGGGCCTCACCGCGTCGGACCACGTCGCCCGCGCCCTGGCCCATCTCGGCGACCCGTTCAACGAGCGCCGGACCGTCACCCACGTGCTGTGCCACGAGGGCGCGGGCGACCGGGCCGTGCCGGTGGACGTCCCGGAGGGCACCTGGGGCCGGGCCCGGTGGATCACCGCGGACCTGGCCGAGCCCGCGCGTCCGGGCACGCACAGCGGGCCGCGCACCGTGCGCGTCCTCACCGCCCTGGCGGGGCTGCCCGCCGCGACGCCGCTGGAGGAGGCCGGATGATCTGGCTCTGCGATCTCGACGGCACGCTCGTGGACTCCGCGCCGGTCCACGCCGCCGCCTTCCGCGCCGCGCTCGCGGAGACCGCGCCCGGACTGCTCGGCTCCTTCCGCTACGACGCCCACGCGGGCGCGAGCACCGACCGGGTCGCGGCGGCCCTGGGGCTCGGCACGGACGACGCGCGGCGGCTGACCGGCGCCAAGCGGCGGCACTACCGCGCGTACGTCGACGCGGGGAGAGTGCGGGTCTTCCCGGGTGCGCGCACGTTCCTCGCGGCCCTCGCCGCCGGCGGGCAGCCCGCGTACCTGGTCACGAGCGGCAGCCGCGGTTCGGTCGAGCGGGTGCTGGCGGCCTGCTCGCTGGGCGGATGGTTCCGCGGCGTGCTCACCGGCGACGACGTCCCGGTCAGCAAGCCCGACCCGGCGTTCTACCTGCGCGCCTGCGAACGGTGGGGCATCGGGCCGGACGAGGCGGTGGCCGTGGAGGACTCGGCCCACGGGGTGGCGTCCGCCGTCGGGGCCGGGCTGGCGACGTTCCAGGTGAACGCGGCCGAACCCGCCCCCGGAGCGGTCCATCTGGGCGGGCTGGACGACCTCGTCGCGCTCGCCGGGACGGGGGCCCGGCCGTGAACGGCTCCGTCTGCGCGGTGATCCCGGCGGCCGGGCGCGGCACGCGGCTCGGCCTGGACGTCCCGAAGATCATGGCGGAGATCGCCGACGGGGTCACCGTGTGGCATCTGCTGCACCGCACCCTGCGGCCGTCCGTCGACCATGTGCACGTGGTGATCGCGCCCGGGGCGGAGACGCGGTTCCAGCGCCTCGCCGCCGAGGAGATCGCCCGCGGCGCCGTGTCCGTGAGCGTGCAGCGCGAGCCGACCGGTATGGGCGACGCCGTCTTCGGGGCGTCCGGGCACTGGGAGTCCCACGGCGGGATCCTGGTGGTCTGGGGCGACCAGGTGAACCTGTCCGGGCGGACGGTGCGCCGCGTCGTGGACGCCCATCGGCGCGCGCCGGGGCTGACGATCCCGCTCGTGCCGATGCCCGACCCGTACGTCGAGTACGAGCTGTCCGGCCGCCGGCTGCTGCGGGTGCGGCAGTCCCGCGAGGGCGACGCGTGCCGGCCGGGCGGGCTCGGCGACGTCGGCGCGTTCTGCCTGGCGGCGGGCGGGCTCGCGGCGGCCTGGCGGGACTACCTCGCCGCCGCGGCCCGCGGCGCGCGGACCGGCGAGGTCAACTTCCTGCCGTTCCTGACCTACCTGTCGCTGATTTGCGGCCGGGAGGTCACGGCGGTGCACGTGGACGACCCGGACGAGGCGCGCGGCATCAACACCCCGGCGGACCTGGAGTTCGCCAGGCGGCGGTACGCGGAGCGCGCCGGGTGAAGCCCGCCCGCATGAGGTCGCCGCTCGGCGGGCACGGGTGGGCGGCCGGGCCGACGCTGCTGAGCAGCCTGGCCAGCGCCACGGCCGCCGGGACCACCCTCGTCATCGCCCGCGGCGCGGGCCCACGGGAGTTCGGGCAGTTCACCCTGGTGCTGACGATCGCGCTGATCGTCGCCGTGGGCATGCTGATGAGCCTGCACTACGTGCTGCTCCAGGAGCTGCCGCGCGCCCGGCCTGCGGAGCGCCCGGCCCTGGCGGCGACGGCGTTCCTGTCCACCCTCGCGCTGGGCGGGGGCGTCGCCGCCGCCGGGGCGCTGCTCGCACCGCTCCTGGCCGTCCCGCTGGGCGTCGACGCCCGGACGCTGTGCTTCTCGTTCGCGCTCGCGCTGTCGCTGGCGCTGAACCAGCTCACCGAGGGCCTCCTGCGCGGCCTGGCACGGTACCGGTTCGTGGCGTCGCTCAAGCTGGCGGTCGCCGCCGCCTACCTGGCCGGCTCGGCGTTCTGCCTGCTGGTCCTCGGCATCCGCGACGCGGAGGTCTACCTCCTCGCGCTCATCGCCACGAACGCGGCGTTCGTGCTGGTCGCGCTTCCCGGCCTGGGGGTCGTCCCGCGCTCGTGGACGCGGGCGGCGGCGCGCTCGCAGTACCGGCTCGGCGCCTACATGACCGTGATCGCCGTGCTGACCGGCGTCCTGTTCGGCATCGACGTGATCTTCCTGAACCGCTGGGCGGGCCCGGACGACGTCGGCGTGTACTCGGTCTACAACGGCTTCCCGAAACGGCTGCTCGGCGTGCTGTTCACCGACGGGGTCGGCCTGGTGCTGCTGCCGGCGCTCGCGGTGGCGGACAAGCCCGCCGCGCTGCGCCGCATCGCGCGGATCACCCCGCTGGTCGCGGCGGGCACGGCGGCCGCGGCGTTCGCGGCGAGCACCGTCTTCTTCCTCCTGCTGGGCGGCGGCTACCCCTACTCGCTCGGGCTCATGGCGCTGTCGGCGGCGGGCATCGGCGCGCACACGGTCTTCAACCTGTACTCCGTGGCCCTGTCGATGGACGGGGTGAGGGGCGCGCGGCTCCTCGTCTGCTGCCTCGCCGCGGGCACCCCCGTCGCCGTGGCGTGCCTGGCCGCGTGCGTCGCCCGGTGGGGGCTGACCGGGGCGCTGGCGGGCTTCGCGCTGGGCAATGCGCTCCTCGTCGCGATCGTGGCGACCGCCGCGGCCAAGACGTACCGGCGTGCGGACGCCCCTGAGACGGACGCCCCTGAGACGGACACCTCTGAGACGGACACGGAGACGGACACAGTGGAGGCGCAGCGGTGAGGATCGCCTACGTCATCAACCAGTACCCGCCGAACGTCACCACCGGACTCGGCAGGTACGCGGAGATGATCACGCCGTACCTGGCCCGCGAGCACCGGCTCGCCGTGTTCACGCTGAACGACGGCCGCCTCCCGGTGCGCGACGCGAGCGGGACGGTCGCCGTGTACCGGCCGCGCGGCCGCGTGCTCGGCGCGATCGGCCGCCGCCGGCGCCTCAACCGGACCCGCAGGGCCGAGTTCCTCCTGCTCGCCCTGAACGTCGTGGCGAGCAACTGGCGGTACTTCTCGCGGCTGCGGCGCCTCGACCGGAAGGAGCGGCCCGACCTGGTCGCCGTCCACGACACGACGAACTTCCTGTGCGGCCTGCTGTGCCACTACGCGCTGCGGCTGCCCGTCGTCCTGCACGTTCACACCACCGAGTACGGCGTCGCCCCGCAGCGCACGATCACCGACCCGCTGCACGTGTTCGCGGCGGTCGAGCGGTGGCTGGCGCGGGTCGCGCGGCGCGTCGTCGTCCCCACCCCGGAGGTGCGGGACCAGCTGGCCGCCGCCGGCTGGGACCGGACGCCGATCGACGTCGTCCCCCTGGGCGGCACGTTCGAGCGCATCCTGGCGGACCCCGCGTTCGACCGGGACGACCTCCGCCGCGGCGCCGCCGCCCTCCGCTCGCGCCTCGGGATCGCGCCGGACGACCCGGTGCTCCTGTTCGTCGGGCGCCTCGAACGGCAGAAAGGGATCTACGAGCTGCTCGACGCGATGCGCAGCATCTGCAAAGAAGCGCCCGAAGTCTGCCTGGTGGTCGTCGGCGACGGGGACACGGCGGGCGTTGAGCGCATCGTCGCCGAGACGGGGCTGGACGGGCACGTCCGCACCTCCGGCGGGTTCGTCGGCGGGCGCGCGCTGCTGGAGTACTACGAGATGGCCGACGCCTGCGTGTTCCCCTCCCTCTTCGAGCCGTTCGGCCTGGTCGCGACCGAGGCGATGGCGCTGGCGAGACCGGCGGTCCTCGGCGCCGGGTTCTCCCGCGTGTTCCTCGGCGACGCGGACGCCCCCGCGGCGCGCTTCGTCCGCGGCACCGGTCCGGACGCCATCGCCGAGGCCGTGACCGGGGTCCTGGCCGACCCGGCCGTCCGGGCGGACCTCGCCCGGCGCGGGGAACGGCTCGTCCGGGACCGGCTGGGCTGGGCCGGGAGCGCCGAAGAGACACTCTCCGTCTACCGCGCGGCGCTGGAGGCCCGGCCATGACGACCGTCTCCCTGATCGTCCCCTGCTACAACGCGGCGAAGACGCTGCGCCCGTGCCTGGAGGCGGTGCTGGCCCAGACGCGCCGCCCGGACGAGATCGTCGTGGTCGACGACGCGAGCGGCGACGGCTCCGCCGCGATCGCCGCCGCGCACGGCTGCCGCGTCGTGCGGCTGCCCGAGAACCGCGGGGTGTCGGCCGCGCGGAACGCCGGTGTCGCCGCCACCACGGGAGACGTCGTCTTCTTCCTCGACTCCGATGTCGCGCTGCGCCCGGACGCGGTGGACAACGCGCTGCGCGTCCTGGAGGACGACCCGGACTGCGGATGTGTCCAGGGCGTCTACGAGCCCGAGCCGCTCATCGACGACGGGCCCGCGGAGTGGTACCGCATCCTGCACGCCGCGTACTGGCGCCGCCGGCACCTCGGCGACGTCACCGGCGTCGTGTTCGCGCTCGCCGCCATCCGCCGCGACGTGCTGCGCGCCGTGGGCGGGTTCGACGAGACGCTGCGCGACTGCGAGGACGTCGAGTACGGCGGCCGGCTCGCGGGCACCTGCCGCGTCGTCCTCACCGACGCCGTCCGCGGGCACCACGACGACGCGAGCCGCCTCCTGCCGATCCTCGCCGAGCAGTGGCGCCGGGCCGTCCCGCTCGTCCCGCTCGCGCTCACCGCCTCCAGGCGGGGCGGCGGGCAGCCCGAGCACGCCAACCGCCCGGCCGGCATCCTCGCCTGCGCCCTCGCGATGGCGACCCTCCCGGCCGGCCTGCTGCACCCGGCGCTGCTCGTGCTGCCGCTCGCCCTGCTGGCCTGCTTCGCCGCCGCCGACCCGGGGCTGCTGCGCTTCGTCCACCGGCGCCGGGGCGCCGCGTTCACCGCCTACTTCATGGCGGTGCACCTCGCGGTCCACCTGGTGTTGGTCTCGGGCCTGGCCGCCGGTTCCCTCCGCCTCCTGGCCGGCCCGCGCCGGGCTCGGCGCGCCGCGGCCCTCCGCTAGCTAGCCGGTGTGCGCCGATTCTGGATTCGCCGAAGGGGTGGACGAGGCCCGTCGCGCACGGATCGCCTGGCGTACCGACAATGCCACGGCCAAGACCACGAACCCGAGTATCACCATGGTGACGGGCCGCCCGAGCACGTATCCCGAATCGCCGTCGGAGTAGGCCAGGGTCTGGCGCAGCGAGGTTTCCAGCGTGGGCTGGAGGACGACGGCGAGCACGAAGGGCGCCATGCTGAACCCGGCCCGGCGGAGCACGAATCCGAGGAGGCCCGCGACCAGCATGACCATGACGTCGAACATCGAATTGTTCTCGGCGTACACCCCGACCACGCACAGGCCGATCACGATCGGCATCAGCACCTGCGGCGGGACGGACAGCAGGCGCGTGAAAAGGCCCACCATCGGAAGGTTCAGGACCAGGAGCGCCAGATTGGCGATGTACATCGCGGCGATGACCGTCCAGAACAGATCGGGCTGGTCGTTGATGAACGTCGGCCCGGGGACGATGCCGTTGAGCAGCAGGGCGGCGAGCACGAGCGCCATCGTCGGGGCGAACGGGATGCCGAGCGCCAGCAGGGGGATGAAGGCGGCGCCCGCCGCCGCGTTGTTCGCCGCCTCCGGGCCGGCCACCCCCTCGACGGCGCCCTTGCCGAACTTCCCGGGGTGCCGGGAGATCTTCCGCTCGGCCACGTAGGAGGCGAACGTCGACAGCACCGCGGCCGGGCCCGGCACCAGCCCGAGCAGGAAGCCGATCACCGAGCCGCGCACCGCCGCGGGAGCCGCCTCGCGCGACTCCGTCCGGGTGGGCAGGAGCTGCCTCAGCTTCGGGGCCTTCACGGTTTCCGGACGCCACCGGCGGCCGGTCGTGCTCAGCGCCTCCGCGACGCCGAACACCCCCATGACCAGGGCGATGAAGCTGAACCCCTCGGCCAGGCTGCCGGTGCCCAGCGTGAACCGCAGATCGCCGGCGGCCGGGTCGATGCCGACCGTGCCCACCGCCAGCCCCGCGCAGATCATCGCAACGGCCTTGGCGGTGGAGCCGTCGGAGAGCGCCGCGAGCAGCAGCAGCCCCGCGACGCACAACGCCATGTACTCGGGAGGACCGAGTTCGACCGCCACACCGCTCAGCCACGGGGCGAACACCATGAGGCCGACGATCGCGACGGTCCCCGCCACGAACGACGAGACCGCCGCGATGGTCAGCGCGGGACCGGCCCGGCCCCGCCGCGTCATCGCGTGCCCGTCGAGTGCCGTCACCACCGACGACGACTCGCCGGGCAGGTTGAGCAGGATCGAGGTCGTCGACCCTCCGTAGGTGGAGCCGAAGTAGATGCCGGCGAACAGGATGAGCGATCCCGTCGGACCGAGCTGCGTCGTCATGCCCAGCAGGACCGACATCGCGCCGATGGGGCCGATGCCCGGGAGCACCCCGACGACCGTGCCGAGCACCACGCCCACCAGCGCGAGGAGGACGTAGGTCGGGTCGGCGAAGGAGGCGAAGCCGGTGCCGAGGTTGCCGATCACGTCCGCCATGCGTTACTTCTTCCTTTCGTTCAGACCAGGCCGAGCGTGCCGGCCGGCAGGGGGACGTACAGCAGCCGTACGAAGACCAGCCAGGCGATCGCGCCGAAGGCGACGCCGAGGATGGCGGCGCGGGTCCACCGGGACAGGCCCATGATCTTGGCGGCCAGCCCGACGGTGACCGACAGCGTCACGATCATGCCCACCGTGGCGCCCACGACCGGCACCAGCGAGGCGACCGCCAGGACGCCGCCCACCCGCGCCCAGTGCACGTCGTCGTCCTCACCGTCCGGGGCCGCGCCGTCCTCGGTGGGTTCCGGGGGCTCGGTGCGCGGCGTCCCGCCGCGGCTCTGCACGAGGACGGTGGCGCTGGCGGCGACCAGCACCACCGCGACGACCAGGGGGAAGAAGCCCGCCCCGGTGTCGGCCATCGTGCCGATCCCCTCCCCGAGGGCCAGCACGCCGTACACCACGCCCAGCACCAGGAGCCCGCCGCCCACGAGCACGTCGGACGTGACTCTCAGGGGGATGCGCCTCATCGTCATTCCAGCGGGAGCAGGCTCTTCGCCGCGGTGGACTTCTGCGACAGCCGCGCCTTGGCCGCCTTCCCGTCGGCTCCGCTGACGACGAGGCCCAGGTTCCGCGCGGTCTGCGTGAACTTCGGGCTCTTGATGGCCTCGCCGAACACGCTGGTCAGCTTCTTCTGCGCCGCGTCCGGCATCCCCTTCGGGGCGACGACGACGTTGTACGCCTCCCACTCCAGCCGGATGTTCTGCTCGGTGAAGGTGGGGATGTCAGGGGCGAGGTCGACGCGCTCGGCCGTGGCGATCCCGATCGCGCGGAGCTTCTTGGACGTCAGCTGCGCCTTCGCCCCGGCCAGCTGCATGACGCCCACGTCGACGTTGCCGCCCAGCAGGGCCGTGGTCGTCGCCTGGTCGCCGTCGAACTTGACGTGCTTGAACTTGGCGCCCGTCAGCTGCTCGAACTTCTTGGCCGGAACCGCGTAGTTGAGCGGTCCTTCGGCGATCGTGACGGCGCCGGGGCGGGCCTCGGCGGCGGCGACCAGGTCACCCAGGGTCTTGTAGGGCGAGTCGCCCGGGACCGCGAACAGCACCGGCGAGGTGGTGGCCTCGCTCAGCACCGTGGCCGCCTCCGGATCGTAGGAGACCTTTTCGGTATGTGGAATCAACGTCATCGGCCCGTCCGGAACGAGGCCGATCGTGTAGCCGGCCTTGTTGGCCTTGAGCACCGCGGTCGTCCCGACCAGGCCGGCGCCGCCCGCCCTGTTCACCACCTGGAGGCGCTTGCCGAGCTTGCCCTGCTCGTTGACGGTGTCGGCCAGGGCGCGGGCCGTGGTGTCGATCGCGCTGCCGGCCGGGTAGGGCACGATGAGCTGGACATCGCGCGTCGGGTAGCCCTGCTGGGCGGTCGCCCCGCCGCAGGCGGCCGTGGCGAGCGCGCAGGCGAGGAACGACACCCAGGCGACGCTGCGGGGTTTCTTGACCGGACGAGCTTTCATGGGGCACCTCTTGTCTGACGGACCGATGCCCGATGGGGCGGTGACCAGGGCGATCGCGCCGCCGTCGCCACGTGCCCGCCACCTGGCCCAATGTCCATGACCTCGGTCCACTTCCGCGAAGGCCCCACCGTGTCACCGCCCGACGAAGTACGTCAAAGACGTGAACTCAACCCGACTCATTGTGCAGAGCAATGAGTCACCCATAGCACCCTGCAATGTGTCGCTCTTCGTTTTGCTCTTTGACGCACTAGGACGGCGTTGCTCAGGATGGGGCGCGGTTGCCGGAACAGCGAACGAGGGATGGTGCACCGGATGGATCTTCGTTACCCAGGGGCGCGCGACCTGCCTGGCCCGCCCCGATGAGCGGAACGGCGACGGGTTCGGGGACCGTGCTGTTCGAGCTCGCCGATGGCGTCGGCACCGTGACCCTCAACCGGCCCGAGCGCCGCAACGCGATCTCCTGGCAGCTCGTCGAGGACCTCCTCGCCGCCATCGAGCGGGCCCTCTCGGAGAACGGCCTGCGCGTCCTCGTCCTCACCGGCGCGGGAGCCGACTTCTGCGTCGGCGCCGACCTGGCCCGAGCCGCCTCCGGCAGCGCTCAGGACCAGGAGACGCGCACCCTGCGCGGACGTTCGGTGGACGACGACCTCGATCGCCTGAGCCGGGCCTCGGCCATCGTGGAGAGGCTCGTGTCCTTCCCGGTGCCGACGATCGCGGCCATCAACGGGGCCTGCGCCGGCGCCGGGCTGGCCCTCGCCCTGGCCGCCGACTTCCGGCTGGCGGCGGAGCGCGCGGCGTTCAACACCGCGTTCGTCAGCGCCGGGGTGTCGGGCGACCTGGGCAGCGCCTGGCTGCTGGCCCGCGCCGTGGGCGACGCCCGCGCGCGGGCGCTGCTCCTCGATCCCGCGAAGTTCACGGCCGCCGAGGCGTCGGAGTGGGGCCTGGTGACCGAGACGACGGCCGACCTGCCGGCCCGGCTGGGCGAGCTGGCGGGTAAGCTCGCCGCCCAGCCGCCGAGGGCGATGCGGTACGCGAAGGAGAACCTGGCGGACGCCCGGCTGGCCACGCTGCCCGACTACCTCCAGCGCGAGATGCCCCGCATGGTGGACTGCGCCCGCAGCGACGACGCGCGGCAGGCGGCCCGGGCCTTCCTGGAGAAGCGCAACCCGGTGTTCACCGGAGAGTAGGGACGGCATGACCACACCACTCGCGGGAATCCGAGTCGTCGAGTTCGGTCACTACATCGCGGCGCCCGCGGCGACGCAGCTGCTGTGCGACCTCGGCGCCGACGTCGTCAAGATCGAGCCCCCGGACGGAGACCAGGCGCGCGGCATCGGCGCCTACGGCGAGGGCATCGTCCTCGCCTTCAACCGCGGGAAGCGCTCGGTGGTCCTCGACCTCAAACAAGAGGCCGACAGGGAGACGGCCCTCCGGCTGATCGCCGGGGCGGACGTCGTCGTGCAGAACCTCCGGGCCGGAGCGCTGGCCCGGCTCGGCCTCGGGCCGGACGACCTGCGGGCCGCGCACCCCCGGCTCGTCTTCGTCTCGGTCAGCGGGTTCAGCTCAGCGGGTCCCTCGGCGCACCGGCCCGGCCTCGACATCGCCGCGCAGGCCGAGAGCGGGCTGATGTCGATCAACGGGGAGCAGGACGGCGATCCGCTCCGGGTCGGGTTCCCGATCGCCGACGTCGCCGCGAGCTACGCGGTCGTCCAGGCCGTCCTCGCCGCGCTCCTGCGCCGGGAGCGCACCGGCGAGGGCGGGGTGGCCGAGGTCTCCCTGCTGGACGCCGCGATCCATCTCCAGTCCGCCATGTGGGGCGAATGGCACGCCGCCGGCCAGGAGCCGCGGCGCAAGGGGAACGGGCAGGCGACCGTGGCGCCCGCCGCCGACCTCGTCCACACCTCCGACGGGACCATCGTCGTCTCGGCGTACACCCCCGAGCATTTCGCGCGGCTGTGCCGCTTCATCGACAAGCCGTGGATGCTCGACGACCCCCGGTTCGCCGACAACCCGTCCCGGGTGGCCAACCGGAAGGCGCTCCTCGCGGAGATCTCGCAGGCCCTCGGCGCCCTCTCGACCGAGAATTGCCTCGCGCTGCTGGCCGAGCACGGCATCGTCGCGGCGGAGGTCCGCACCTACCGGGACGTGGCCGCGGCGGCGGACGTGCACGCGAGCGGGATCCTCACCACGGGCATCGGCCCGGACGGCGAGCGCTACGCCGTCCCGTCCCTGCCCTTCGCTCTGGACGGCGTGGCGCCCGCGGCGGACCGGGCGGTGCCCCGGACCGGAGCCGACTCGGAGGCGCCCGCCTGGCGGGAGCCTTGACCCGTCCGTGAACCGACCGTTTGGATCGCCCTCATGAACGTCCGCGAGCTCGAATGCTTCCTCGCCGTCGTCGACCAGGGCAGCATCACCCGGGCCGCGTCGGCGCTCTACCTGGCGCAGCCGTCCCTGTCGCAGATCATCCGCCGGCTGGAGAGCGACCTCGGCGTCGAGCTGTTCCGCCGGGTCGGGCGCGGGCTGGTGCTCGCCCCGGCGGGCGAGGCGCTCGTCGGCCCGGCCCGCCAGGTGGTCCGCGACATGCACCGGGCGCGCCAGGTCGCCGAGAGCTACCGGGGGCTGGAACGCGGGCGGGTCGACCTGGCGATCTCCGCCTCGCTCACGACGAGCTTCCTCGCCGCGTGGGTGGGCCACTTCCGCCGCAGGCACCCGGGCCTCACCCTGCGGCTCACCCAGCACCACGGGGACACCGACGAGATCGTCGCCCTGCTCCGGACGGGCGAGGCCGAGCTCGCCTACACCGTCGCCCCCGTGACGCGCCAGGGCATCGAGTGCGTCCACATCGGCGAGGGGGAGGTCGTCCTCGCGCTGCCGCCCGGCTGGCGCAACGAGTTCCCCGACCCGGTCCCCATCGCCCTGCTCGACGGCCTCCCGATGATCGTCGACCGCGGGTTCGGGCGCCCCTACCTCGACTCCATCCGCGACACCGCCGCGGTCGAGCCCGCGGTCGTCGTCGACGTCAGCGAGCCCGCGGGGCTCGTCCCGTTCATCATCGCCGGCGCGGGGGCCGCGCTCCTGCCGATGCGCCAGGCGCTGGACGCGCGCCGCCGCGGAGCGAACCTGCGCATGATCGAGCCGCTGACCTCGCGGGCCATCTACGCCGTCACGCCCAGCACCCCGCTGTCGATGCCGACCCGCAAGTTCCTCGAACTCAGCAGGGAGAACCTCGACCGCTGGCAACGCGCCATCACCGCCCGCACCGACCGCGGCATGACGCTCCTGGAGGCCGCCATCGACGCCGACAGCGTCATCGAGACCGCCTACCAGCGCCTGGAAGAGACCCCCTACACCCTGAACCTCACTCCGGTCCCCCACCCCGGCGGCGACCTCTGACCGCAGGGATCAGGGGGTGCGCCGGCCCAGGATGCCTGCCGGGTCCAGTTCGCGCTTGAGGCATTCGGCGATGCGTTGGACGTGGCCCGGGCGTACGCCATCGCGCACCGGTACGAGAAGCTCATGGCCGGTCTCGACTGCTCGCCCCCGCCCCCGGCCGTCGCGAGCGGTGCCGAGGGCGAGGGCGCGACCCGGTGACGGGTCAGGGAATGATCCGGCGGGTGCGGAGGTCGGCGAAGATGCCGAGGAACATCTTCTCCGTGTCGACGAACTCGTGGAAGCCGAAGCGGCGGGCCTTGGAGCCGTCGGCGAACATGTCGTAGTCCCAGGAGAAGACGAAGTCGCCGAAGGGCCAGGAGACGAGCTGCTCGTACGGGTGCGGCTCCAGTCCGTGCTTCTCGGTCATGGACGTCCAGAGCGGCCCCTTGTCGGCCATGACCGTGTCCAGGCTCATGGGCAGGGGGTCGGACGCCTCCAGGTCGAAGAAGCGGGCGATCTTCGGCCACATGGAGCTCCAGCGGAAGAGGTCGCCGTTGTTGATGTTGAACGCCTGGTCGGCGCAGCGCTCGTCGGTCGCCGCCCAGACGGTGGCGCGGGCGAGCAGGCCGGCGTCGGTCATCTCCAGCAGCGACCCGTAGGCGCCGGGCTTGCCCGGGAAGCGCAGCGGCACCTTCAGCTCCTTGGCGATCGACGCGTAGACGGCGATCACCATGGCCAGGTTCATCGGGTTGCCGAGCGCGAAGCCGCAGACCACGGAGGGACGGATCGCCGACCAGGTCCAGGACGCGCCCTGCCGGCGGCGCTCCAGGAAGTCCTGCTGGTCGACGTTGAACTCCGGCGGCATGTGCGGCGCGTCGTCCTCGCGGGCCGGGGTCTTGAACGGGCCGAGGTGCGCCCCGTAGACCTTGTACCCCTGCATCAGGCTGATGTGGCGCAGGCCCTTCGCGACGGGTTCCACGGCGTCGACCACGTTGACGAGCATGGCCAGGTTCGGCGGCACCAGCTCGGCCCACGTCGGCCGGTCCTGGTAGGCGGCGTAGAAGATGTGGGTGACGTGGGTCAGCTCGCCGAGCCGCTTGGCGCAGTCGTCGCGGTCCAGCAGGTCGACCGACAGGTGGCGGACGCGGCCGGAGTCCGTCCCGCCGCGGCGCGACAGGCCGACGACGTCCCAGTCGCCCAGCTCCGCCAGGTGCTCCACCAGCCGCCGGCCGATGACGCCCTGGGCTCCGACGACCAGCGCCACCTTGGGTTCTGTCTGCATGATTTCCTTCCAGCCCTTATCGGTTGTCGTTCGCGGGTGAGAGATGCCGGGCCGCCTCGCGGGCGGTCTCCTCGATCAGCGCGGCGGTGCGGTCCAGGACGCCGTCCATGAGGAGGAAGGCGTGGATCATCCCGTCGTAGCGGTCGCGCACGACCGGCACGCCGGCCTCGGCCAGCCGGGCCGCGTAGAGCTCGCCGTCGTCGCGCACGGGGTCGTACTCGGCGGTGGCCACGAAGGCCGGCGGAAGCCCGCCGAGGTCCAGGGCTCTGAGGGGCGACGCGTACGGGTCGTCCCCGTCGGCGCCGCCCAGGTAGTGGTTCCAGTACCAGGTCATGGTGTCGCGCCGCAGGCCGTACCCCGTCCCGAAGGCGTCGTAGGAGGGCGTGGCGCAGGCGGCGTCGGTGGCCGGGTAGATCAGCGCCTGGAACGCGAGGGCCGGGCCGCCCTCGTCGCGGGCCCGCAGGCAGGCCGCCGCCGCGAGGTTGCCGCCCGCGCTGTCCCCGGCGACGCCGATGCGGGCGGGGTCGATCCCGAGCCGGGCGGCGTCGCGGTGGACCCAGCGGATCGCCTCCAGGCAGTCGTCCAGCGGGGCCGGGAAGGGATGCTCGGGCGGCCTGCGGTAGGCGACGGCGACGACCGCGCAGCCGGACGCGCGCGCCAGCCGCCGGGCGGGCCGGTCGTGGGTGTCCAGGTCGCCGGTCACCCAGCCGCCGCCGTGCAGCAGGACGAGGCAGCCGAAAGGCTCCTGTCCGGCCGGGCGGTAGACGCGGATCCGCACACCGGTTCCGGGGACGACCGCCTCGTCGACCCGGGCGACCGGCTGGGGAGCGGCCTGCAGGCGGACGAGGCCGCGCGTGCGAGCGCGGGCCTCGTCCACCGTCGGCGGGCCGTCCGCGCGGGGCCACTCCCGCTCCAGGACGGCGGCCGCCTGCGGGTCCAGCGTCATGTCTCGGCCCGCTCCCCGGCCGCGGGCGCGGGCCTCGCACGGCGCAGCCGCACGCCGCCGGCGACGGTCGCGAGACCTGCCGCGGCCATCATCACCATCATCGGGACGGCCGATCCGTCGTAGCGTCCGACCAGCGCGAGCGCGGCCAGCGGCATGAGCCCGCCGCCGATCAGGGTGCTCACCGCGATGGCGACCGCGACGCCGAGGTAGCGCACCTCGACCGGGAACAGGTGCGCCATGGTCGCCGGGACGACGCCGCCGAACAGGCCGTAGGCGACGGCCCCGACCACCATCGCCAGCCACAGCGCGGCCGGGACGCCGGTCCCGATCAGCAGGTAGGACGGGACGGCCCAGAGCAGCGTGAGCAGCCCCGACCCGATCACCACGCGGTCGCTCCCCCATCGTCCGCCGTAGCGTCCGCCCGCCAGCACCAGCAGGACGAGCGCGCCCGCCGTCACCACGAGCCCGGAGTGGACCACGGTCGTGGACAGCCCCGGCTCGTACTTCTTCACGTAGGCCAGCAGGCTGGTCAGGAAGGCGTACCCGAAGGTCACGGGGCCGATCCACATCAGCACGCAGGTGAGCAGCGGCCGGTGCGCCTCCCGCAGCAGCGTGCCGAGGCCTCCCGGCGCGCCCCGGCCGGCCGCGATCCGCGCGGACGCCTTGACGAACTCCGGGGTCTCGGTGAGCCGGACCCGCAGCACCAGGCCGAAGGCGACGAGGACCGCGGTGGCGAAGAACGGCACGCGCCATCCCCAGGCCTGCCAGGTGTCGGTGCCCACGGCCAGGTTCGTCACCAGCATGGACACCCCGGCCAGGAGAATGCCGATCATGTTCCCGATCTGCGGGAACGCACCGTAGAGCGTGGCACGCTCGGGCGGCGCGTGCTCGACGGCGACCACCACCGCCCCCGGATACTCGCCGCCCACCGCGAGGCCCTGCGCGACCCGCAGCGTCACGAGCGCGATCGGGGCGGTCACGCCGATGGCCGCGTAGGTCGGCAGCATCCCGACGCCGACGGTGGCGACCCCCATCAGCAGCAGCGAGGCCAGCAGCGCGGGCCGGCGGCCGAGCCGGTCGCCCATCCGCCCGAACAGCACCGCGCCGGCGGGCCGGACGAGGAAGCCCACGGCGTGCCCCGTCAGCGCCGCGAGGGTGCCGAGCCACGGCTCGAACCCCGGGAAGAAGTGCGGGCCGAAGACGGTGGCCGCGACGAAGGAGTAGAGCATGAAGTCGTACAGCTCGATCGCGTTGCCGAACATGGCCGCGAATCCGACCTGGCGGGGGGTGAGGGGACGGGCTATCCGGGGGGTGTCGAGAGTTCGGTTGATGACCGCCATGGGGTGGGCCTTTCCGTGGGCGCTCAGGTGAGCGGCAGCGGCGGGTTCGCGCTTTCCAGCAGTTCCACGGTGATGAAGGCCAGCGGCCCGTCACCGGTGTTCTCCAGGTCGTGCAGCAGGTAGTCCCCCGGGCCGAACGTGTACGAGCGCGTCTCGCCGCGCCGGTAGGCGACCTCCCTGGTCGTGCCGTCGTGAATGTGCTGGCGGCTGCGGCCGTCGGTCAGCGCCGTCCAGAAGTAGTCCAGGACGTGGCGGTGCGCCGGGAGCCGCTCGCCCGGGGCGAGCCGGATGTCCCACACCCGCACCCGGTCGGTCTCGTGGAGCAGCAGGCCCCCGACGTGCCCGTTGAACGCGCGCGCGTCGAACTCCGCCCGGACGGCGTCGGACCAGCCGGCGAAGTCCTTCGCCACGGTCTCGCCCGCCAGGGGAAGGTCGTCGAGAGAGGCCACGTCAGATCTCCTCAGCGCTGGATGAACGGTGCCCTCCAGTGTTGACCGACCTGCGCACATAAGTCCAAGTCATCTTTTTCATCTCTTGGATAGAATCTGTGCATGCTCAGCCTGCGCCAGCTCCAGTACCTGGTCACCGTGGTCGACGAGGGGTCCTTCACCCGGGCGGCCGAAGCGCTGCACGTCACGCAGCCGGCCCTCTCCCACCAGATCCGGGCGCTGGAACGGGCGGCCGGCGCGCCCCTCCTGGAGCGCCTGCCCCGCGCGGTCGGGCTGACGCCCGCCGGGCGCGCGATGCTCCCGCACGCGCGGGCCGCCCTCTCCGACGCGGCACGCGCGGAGTCGGCGGTCCGGCAGGCGGCCGGCCTCACCGCGGGGGAGCTGCGGCTCGCGACGGTCTACTCGATCAGCATCGGCGTGCTGCCCCCCGCGCTGCGCGCCTGGAGCCGGCGGCACCCGGGGATCGACGTCCGGCTGTTCGAGCACCGGCACGCCGCCGAGCTGGCCGAGGCGATGACGGCCGGGCAGGCCGACCTCGCCATCGGCCCGCTCCCGCCCGGCTGGGCCGGGCCGGTCCGGACGCTCGGCACCGAGGAGTTCGTGGTGGCCGTCCCCGCGGACGATCCGCTGGCCGTCGAGGGCGTCACCGAGATCGGGTTCGCGGCGCTGCGCGACCGCCGCTGGGTGCACTACGGCCCGGACAACGGCCTGGCCGCCATCCTGGACCGGGCCTGCCACGACGCCGGGTTCCGGCCGAAGACCGCGGTCCGCGCGGAGCAGACCGCGTCCGCGCCGACCCTGGCGGCGGCCGGTCTCGGCCCCGCCCTCTTCCCCGCCAACCTCGTCCCGGACGGCTACGAGGGCCACGTCCTCCGCCCCGCGCCCGCCGTCACCCGCGTCCTGGCCGCCTACGCGCGCACCCGGCTGGACGATCTGAGCAGCGCCTTCCTCGCCGTGCTCGTCGAGAACGCCTCCGGCCTGCTCACGACCCCCGAGACCACCTGACCTACTCTCTCTCATCCACCGAACCCAAGGTCCATACCATGATAACCTTGGCGGGTGGCTGGAGAAGGCGGGCTGAATCTGGTGCGCAAGTCGGTCAAGGTGCTCGACCTGCTTGCGGAGCGCGGCGAGGCGACGGCGGCCGAACTGGCGGACGACCTCAACGAACCGCGCAGCTCGGTCTACCGCCTCCTGGCCAGCCTTCAGACGCTGGACATGGTCGAGCAGGGGCCGCGCAAGGGCCGCTACCGTCTGGGGATCCGCCTGGTGCGACTGGGGGCGGCGGTCGTCGAGCGATTCGATGAGCGCGACTCCGCCCTGCCGGTGATGGAGCGCATCCACGCCGAGACGGGCGAGACGGTCTTCCTCTGCGTCCGCCGCGACATGGAGGCGGTCTGCATCGAGCGGCTCGCCGGCCGTCGCGTCCAGTCCCTGGCGCTCAAGCTGGGCAGGCCGCTGCCGCTGCACGCCGGCGCCGCCCCTCGGGCGCTGCTGGCGTTCGAGGACCGGGACCTGTGGGCGCGCTACATCGCCGAGCGGGAGCCGCTCGAAGGGCTGACCCCCTCGACGCCCGTCGCGGCCGACGGCCTCGTGGCGATCCTCGAAGAGGTGCGGCGGACCGGCCTGTCCGTCAGCGACCAGGACGTCACCATCGGCATCGCCGCCCTCGGGGTGCCCGTCCTGGACTATCAGGGGCATGTGCGGGCGGCCCTGTCGATCAGCGGGGTGCGCGAGGCCATCCTCGGCGAGGACGCGGACCGGGTCCGGCGCCTGCTGGTGGACGGCGGCCGGGAGATCTCGCACGCCCTGGGGTATCGCGAGCCCGACGGGCAGACCTCCGCCCTGACCTGATCGGCGAGACCTCCCGGACGGGACGGGCTCCTCGGGTGGAGCCGGATCCCGGGGCCGCGAAGACCGCATCCGGGCTACGGGCGCACTCCGACATTCGTCACGTTGAGTGACGACGGGCGGCCCGGCAACGGCGGCTCCGCTCACCCCTGCTCGGATCGACCGCTCAACTTGGCATGGCGGCCTCGCGTCCCGCGCCGTTGCTTCGGAACCGCATGCCCGAAACGCCCGACCCGCCGGTCAGTCTGCCTGCAGGAATTCCACTGTTATCAAACACTGGACACCTAATCCATCCTGTGAGAATGTGATGGACGTCTTAGCGCTCCGCTCACAGCGGCCGTGTCAGGCCGGGGCCGTCCCGGAAGGCCCGCCGACAGCGATGGAGGTACCCGCCGATGACGACCACGGTCTCCGGCAGCACGGCCGCACTGACCCTGCGGGGCCTGCGCCGCCACTACGCCGCCACCAAGGCGCTCGACTGGACTCCGGACAGCATTCTTGAGATCAAAAAGGGGGAGGTCCACGGGCTGCTCGGCGAGAACGGGGCGGGCAAGTCGACGCTGCTCGGCGTGATCGCCGGCCTCACGTCACCGGACGGCGGCTCGATGGAACTGCTCGGCCGGCCCTACGCCCCGGGCAGCGTCGTCGAGGCCAGGCGCCGGGGCGTGGAGATCGTCCTGCAGGAGCCGGGTCTGGTGCCCTCGCTCACCGTGGCCGAGAACTTCCTGCTCGGACGTGGTTCGGTCGCCTCCCGCGCCGGCGTCCTGCTGCCGGGACGGACGCTGCGCTCGGTCGGGGACGCCCTCCAGCGGATCGCGCCGCACGTGTCGCCCCGGGTCCGCGCCGACAGCCTCAGCCTGGAGGACCGCAAACTCGTGGAGCTCGCCAGGGCGGTCCACTTCAAGCCCGCGGTGCTGCTCATCGACGAGATGAGCGCCTGCCTCGGCCACGATCGGCTCGGCCTGCTGTTCGACGCCATGCGCGGGCTCACCGACGCCGGCGTGGCCATCGTCTACATCTCGCACTACCTGGAAGAGGTGCACGAGGTCTGCCACACGGTCTCGGTTCTCAAGGACGGGCGGCTGATGCGGACCCTGCCCGGCGACTCCGACCCCGACACACTCACCCGCCTGATGGTCGGCCGTCCCACCGGGGCGCTCTACCGTGCCGACACCGAGGCCCGCACCGGCGGCGAGGAGGTCCTGAAGGTCACCGGCCTGACCCTTCAGGACGCCTACGAGGACATCGACCTCACCGTGCGCGAGGGGGAGATCCTCGGCATCGGAGGGCTGGTCGGCTGCGGCGCGGGGCACCTGGCCAGGACGCTCTTCGGGGACCTGCGCGCCGACAGCGGAACGGTCACCCTGGGCGGCCGGCCGTACGCCCCCGCCGGCCCGCGGCAGGCGATCAGGCTGGGCGTGGCCTACGTGCCGCCGGACCGCGACCGCGAGGGCGTGCTGCTGCGGAGTTCGCTGTCGCAGAACATCACGCTCCCCACCCTCCGGCAGCGCTCGCTGGCGGGCGGCCTGTACGGCGGCCGGGCCGACGCCGGCATCACCGAACGGATGATCAAGGACCTGGGGATCCGGTGCCGCGGCGGCGCCGACCTTCCGGCCAACCTCTCCGGCGGCAACCGGCAGAAGGTCGTCCTCTCGAAATGGCTGGTGGACCCGCCGAAGCTGCTGATCCTGCACAACCCCACCCGTGGCATCGACGTCGGCGCCAAGGCCGAGATCTACGCCCTCATGCAGCGGCTGGCCCGCGCCGGGACGGCCATCCTGCTCATCACCGACGAACTCCCTGAACTACTGGGCATGAGCGACCGCATCGTCATGCTCCGCCGCGGCGCCGTCAGCTACCGCACCGTGCGGGATGCCCGGCCGACCGAGGAAACGCTGGTCTCCCGGATGATCTGACCACCCCGAGGAGGGGAGAAATGTCCAAGATTCTCGGCGGCTCCGCCGTACCGGGCACGATGGCGCGCGACGGCGGCGAACCCCCCGCGCCCACGGCCGGAGCCGGATCACGGCGGACGGCGGGACTGAGCCGCGCACTGCCCCTGCTGGGGCTGGCCGGCCTGGTCGCCGTCTACACGCTCACCATCGGGGACCGCTTCATGACGGTCGGCAACCTGACCAACCTCGTCCAGCAGGCGAGCGTGGTGGCCATCGTCGGCTTCGGACTGACCTTCGTGGTGATGGCGGGCTCCATCGACCTGTCGGTCGGGTCGGTCACCGCACTGGCCGGCATGGTCGCCGCCATGGCCGCCGCCGACGGGGGCGGCGCCGCGGGCATCGCGTGCGGGCTGCTGGTCGGCGCCGGGTGCGGCCTGGTGAACGGGCTGATCTGCAGCCTCTTGCGCGTGCCGTCGTTCATCGTGACGCTCGGCATGCTGTCGGTGGCCCGCGGCCTCACCATCGTCGTCTCCGGAACCCGGTCCGCCCCCGCCGAAGGTGCGCTCGCCTGGATGGGCACCGAGCCGGGGATCTATTTCGTGCTGGCCGGAGCGCTCGCGGTGACCTTCGCGCTGATGAACGGGACGACCTTCGGCCGCTACACCCGGTCGATCGGCGGCGAGGAACGGGTCTCCGCACTCTCGGGAGTCCCCGTGCGCGGGGTCAAGGTCGGCGTGTTCGTCATCTCCGGCCTGCTCGCCGGGCTGGGCGGAGTGGTGCTCAGCGGACAGCTCGGCGCCGCGACGGCCCAGGCGGCCACCGGTTTCGAGCTGTCGGCGATCGCGGCCGTGGTCCTCGGCGGCACCCCGCTGACGGGCGGAATCGGCAACGTCTGGAACACCGCGATCGGCGCGCTCATCATCGTCGTCCTCAACAACGGGCTGGTCATCCTCGGTGTAGCACCGGAGATCCAGCAGATCATCCAGGGGGCGATCCTCGTCCTCGCAGTCTTCGTCGCCCTTGACCGTTCCAAGATCGGAGTCATCAAATGAACGCCACGCGTCTTCCCGGTCACCGGCGCTCCGGCGGCCGCGGACGGCAACGCCACGCCACCGGCACGACCGCCCGCCGCGCGACCGCCGCGCTGGCCGCCGCCGGCCTCGCGCTCGCGATGTCCGCCTGCGGTTCCGCCGGCGCGAACTCGGGCGGCGACGAGCTCACCATCGGCTTCGCGGTTCCCGTGCTGGCCAACTCCTACTGGAAGGCCAACGCCGACTTCGCCACCAAGCTGGGCGGGCAGCTCGGCGTGAAGGTCATCGTCGCGGACGCGCAGGAGAAGGAGGACACCCAGCTCAAGAACGTCCAGGACCTCATCGCGCGGGGCGTCGACGGGATCGTGTTCGGGCCCATCACCGCCGAGATCGGCCCGAGGCTGCTCAGAGCCTGCGAGAACGCCGACATCATGTGCGCCGCCATGGCGCGCAAGCCGGGGGTGGAGCCGAGCAAGGCCAACGCGTCCCACTACGCGGGCTATGTCGTCGGCGACGACGCCGGTGACGGGGCGGCCGGCGCCACGGCGCTGAGCAAGGCCGGCTGCAAGAAGGTCGTCGCCATGAGCGGCCTGCAGGGCAACTCGGTCGCCGACTCCCGGCTGAAGGGGTTCACCTCCAAGGCCGGGGAACTGGGCCTGACGATCCTGGGCTCCCCGCAGCGTCCCGTGGAACTGCCCGAGACCGGCCTCAAGGCCACCCAGAACTTCCTGGCGCGATTCCCCGGACCGCAGTTCAACTGCCTGTGGGCCTTCAACGACGGCTCCGCGGTCGGAGCCATCCAGGCGCTCGACGCGGCCGGCGCGCTCTCCAAGGTGAAGGTGGCCAGCATCGACGGCACGGCCGAGGGGGTCAAGGCCATCCAGGCCGGGCAGATGCTGGTCTCGCCGGGCGGCGAGTTCGTCAACGGCGGCCTGGCGCTCGTCATGACCTACGACGCCGTCAAGGGCCACCCGCGGTCGAACCGGGCGGTCGTCCTCAACACCCTGCCGGTGACCAAGGACAACGTCGCGGCGTACAAGGCCCAGTTCATCGACGCCCTGCCCGACTACGACGCCAAGGCGCTGTCCCGGACGCACAACCCGTCCGTGGACGAGGGCGCTTTCAAGATCGTTCTGAAGTGACCAGCGAGAAGAGGGACCCATCAATGACCGTTCTCGTCACCGGCGCCAACGGCTACATCGGACGGGCCGTGTGCACCCGGTTCCAGATCGCCGGGCACCGGGTGCTCGGCCTCGCGCGCAGCCGGGTGGCCGCCGCGACGCTCCAGGCGTGGGGCATCACCCCCGTGCACGGAAGCCTCGACGACATCGGGCGCCTGGCGGAGGCCGCCGCAGCGGCCGACATCGTCATCGACACCGCCAGCGCCGACCACGCCGACTCCACCTACGCGCTGCTGGACGCGCTCGCCGGCACCGGCAAGAAGTACGTGCGCACCAGCGGCACCGGCGTCTACACCGATCTCGCGCAGGGGGACCTGAACGAGCGGATCTTCACCGAGGACGCCGAGCACACCCCGGCCGAGGTGGTGGCCGTCCGCTATGCCACCGATCTGGCCGTCCAGGAGGCCGCCGCGCGGGGGGTCCACACGATCGTCATCCGTCCCTCGATGGTGTACGACCACGGAGCCAGCGAGCAGCTCCCGCTGCTCATCCGCCAGGCCCTGACCTCCGGGCGCAGCCTGTACGTCGGCAAGGGCGAGAACCGCTGGGGCAACGTCTACCTGGGCGACCTGGCCGAGGCGTACCTGCTGGCCGTGCAGAAGGCCGAGGCCGGCAGCGTGTACAACCTCGCCGCCGGCGAGGCCCGCATGGGCGACATCGCCGAGGCCGTCGCGCGGCTGGTCGGCCTGGACGAGGCGGAGTCCTGCGAGCCGGAGGTCGCGTACGCGGCGTTCGGGCGGCGCTGGGTCGACGTCGCGCTGTCCAGCAACAGCCGGGTCGACTCGCGCAGGGCCCGTGAAGAACTCGGCTGGGAACCGCAGGGTCCGAGCCTGCTCGACGAAATCGAGGCGGGCTCGTACCGGCGCCTGTGGGCGCACAAGGCGGACCCGCACGATCACGTGCAGGGCGACTCCTGAACCGCACATGCAGAAGGGATCAGCAGTGAAAGACGGGATGTTCGTCTTCGACGCGGCTGTGCACACGCAGGACTTCACCGACCGGCAGATCCGCGAACCGCGCGACGCCCGGCCCGTGCGCGTCCTGCGCGAGCAGGTCAAAGGGTTCACCGAGCTGACCGCGCGGAAGGGGCCTCCGGCCTTCCCCGGGTTCGGCGAGCCGGTCGACCTGGACTGGGCCAACAAGGTGCTGTTCGAGGAATCCGACACCGACGTGGCGATGGCGTGCTCGGTACCGCTCTACGCGCACTGGAAGGCGGGCCTTGGCCCGGCCGAGCTGAGCTACGAGCTGGCGGCGTCCAACCCTTCGAGGATCTACTTCACCGGCGGCGTCGACCCCTCGTGGCAGGGCCTCGACTTCGCGCTGGAGGAGATGGAACGCCAGGTCCACGAGTGGGGCGCGGTCAGCTTCAAGTTCTACCAGTACCAGGATCGCGACCATAACTGGCGGGCCGACGACCGGGAGATCGCCTACCCGCTGTGGGAGAAGGCCCAGGAACTCGGCATCAAGATGGTCCAGTTCCACAAGGGCTTCCCGCTCGGCCGGCAGCCCGTCGAGGGCTTTCGCCCCAACGACATCCAGCTCGCCGCGCTGGACTTCCCCGACCTGAACTTCGGCGTCCACCACCTCGGCGACCCCTATGTCGACGAGCTGATCAGCATCGCGAGCAGGTTCGACAACGTCTACCTCGTCCTGCCGCTGTGGTTCAACCAGTACTTCCTGCAGCCATGGCCGATGCTGCACCGGCTCGGCCAGACGCTGCTGATGTGCGGCGACACCAGGGTCTGCTACGGCTCGGAGGCCTTCATCTGGCCGCACGTGCAGACCTACATCGACGCGCTGGCGACCATGGAGATGCCCGAAGAGCTCCAGGACCGGTACGGGTATCCCGAACTGACCCGGGAGACCAAGGAACGGATCTTCGGCATCAACTTCGCCGATGGCCTCGGTATCGACGTGGCGGCCAAGAAGCGCGAGCTGGGGCTGACCGGCGATGCCTGACGAACACGTCCCACAGCCCGCGGCCGTTCCCGATCCCGACGCGGTCAGGGCCGCCCTCGACGGCGTCCGGCCGCTGATCGTCGGCCACGGCGGCGACGCCGAGATCACCGGCATCGACGACGGCGTCGTGTCCGTGGCCTTCTCCGGCGCCTGCCGCGCCTGCCCCAACCTGCCCATGACCTACGTCGGGCCGGTGCGCACCGCCCTGATGGACGTCCCCGGTGTGCGCGAGGTCAGGAGTGCGCACGTGCACGCGTCACGGCGGGCACTGCAGCGCATGGCCATCGCGCTCGGCGCCCGTCCGATGGACGGCTGAACGGAGTCCGGCGACGCACGACGTCCGAGCCGATGCCCACCCCCTGGGCATCGGCTCGGCGCTCTCCACCGTCGTGCCCTGCCAGCGCGCCCGTCCGGCCGCCTCTCCGTGCCCCCTCCCGCTCCGGCCGGTGATTCGCGCCGAGCGCTCGCGGCCGACGACGAACGTCCGGCGGCCGACGTGGATGTCGGCCGCCGGACGTTCGGCTCGCCCCGGGATCCGCCCGGGGAGACGGGTCAGCGCAGGGCCGCCTCGGCGACCTCGGCCATGAGGCGGTATCCGTCGTCGTTGGGGTGCAGGTGGTCCGCGGAGGCGTACGCCGACCGGATCGCCGCCGGATCGGCGGGATCGGCCAGCGCCCGGTCGAAGTCGGCGACGGCGTCGAACTCGCCCGACGTCCGGATCCACCGGTTGATCGCCGTGCGCTTGGCCTCGGCGCGCGGGGTGTCGTAGAAGGACCCCTTGAACGGCAGGACGGTGCCGCCGACCACCCTGATCCCGCGGGCGCGGGACCGGGCGATGAGAACGCGGTATCCCGCCACCAGCTCCGGCACGGACAGATCGGGATCGGGCTCGAAGGTCGGCTCGTCCACCTCGCTGAAGCCGATGTCGTTGGTGCCCACCAGCACGATCACCGCCTTCACCCCCGGCTCGTCCAGCACGTCGCGGCGCAGGCGGGCGAGGGCGCTCTCGCCGTACCACGCCGAGTCGTTCAGGAGCAGGTTGCCGCCGATACCGGCGTTCAGCACGCTGCGCGGACGGCCGGCGGCCGCGAAGCGCTCGGCCAGTTCGTCGGGGTACCGGTTGTCGGCGTCCACCGTGGAGCCGAAGCCGTCGGTGATGGAGTCGCCCAGGGTCACGACCGTGTTCCGGGCCGGGCGTCCACCCAGGACCTGCACGTCCGACAGGTAGTACCAGGAGTGGGTGGTCTGCGAGAACGCGCTCGCGCCTTGGTCCCGCAGATGATTCCCGTCGGCACGGTAGCTCGTGGCGTAAGCCTGGGCATGGAAGGTCGCGGGTCCGGTCGCCTCGGCGAAGTACAACGTCACGGTGACCTTCTGGAGCGGCCCGACGCGCAGCGCCGCCGGGTTGCTGAGGATCTCCGTCCCCGCGGGGATCACCGCCGAGGTCCCCCGCCGGAACGTCAGCCGGCGCACCGTCCCCGGGCTCACCGACGCCCCGTCGCCGGCGACGGCGACGGTGGCGCCCGCAACGCGGAGCGGGGTCGTGCCGTAGCGGTTGGACAGCCGGATCCGCAACGCCGACCCACCGACACTGACCCGTACCACCTGCCGGACGCTCTGGCCGGCGAAACCCTCCAGGGACCAGTTCGGCTCGAAGCCGGTGCTGGGCCGCTGGACGGACGCCGACCACCCACCGGTCCAGGCGGTTTCCGTTCCGGCCGGTGACCGTGCTTCGGCCGGCGCCGTCACACCCCCGGTACCGGTCAGAAGGATGCCGACCGTCAGCGAGCCGAGCAAGGCCCGCTTCGGCCGCTTTTTCGACCATGCCATCGCCATCAAGTCCTCCTCGGAACAGGCGTGGGCGGTAGTGCACCCGGCCGCGGCGCGGCCGGGCCCGTTCAGGCGGCGAGTGCCCGGAGCGCGGCCGCCTCGATGCCGTCGGCGTCGAGGCCGTAGTGGCGGTAGAGGTGCGTCGGGGGGCCGATGAGGGCGTACTCGTCCGCGATGCCGTGCCGGGCGACCCGGGCGGCGAGGCCCGCCCCCGCGACGGTCTCGGCGACCGCGCCGCCGAGCCCGCCCAGGATGCTGTGCTCCTCCACGGTGAGCAGGAGCCCCGACCGCCGTGCGGCGTCCA
>NZ_JBDPLY010000041.1:0-64816 GCF_039871695.1 Actinomadura sp. B10D3 | reverse complement strand
GGGGGGGGGGGGCGCGCCGCCCCCCCCCCCCCCCCGCCGTGATCACCGTCAGCCGGCGGAACACCCTGAGCGCGGTCTTGCGGTCCTCCGGAGGCAGCCGCGCGAGCACCTCGTCGGCCGTGCGCCGCACCGAGTCGCGGACCCGGCCCGACTCCTCGTAGCCGCGGACGGTGAGCCGGCCGTCCTCGCGCCTCTCCCACGTGTTGAGCAGCGCCTGCGACAGCAGCGGCAGGGCGCCGGGCTCGTAGCGGTCCTCGGCCGTGCGGCCCTCGCCCAGCTCGCTCAGGATCAGCTCCACCAGACCGGGCTCGATCTCCAGCCCGGCCGCCGCCGCGGGGCCGGTGACGGCCAGCCGCAGATCCGACTCCGTCATGGGCTCGACGATGACCTGGCCGTCCTGGATGGCCTCGGCGAACTGCGGATAGGCCGCGCACCGGTCCCAGTAGTCCGCGCGGACGCCGATCACCACCCCGGCGCGGCGCGGCCCCTCGGCCATGGCGTGCAGCGCCCGCACGAACGCCTGCCGCTCCCGCTCGTCGGGGACCAGGGTGAACAGCTCCTCGAACTGGTCGACCACCAGCACGAACCGGCCGTCCGGCGCATCGGGCCCGGTGCTCCCGGCCGGAAGGTGCCACGGGTCGTCGCGCAACCGCTCGTCCACCGCCTCGACCGGCCCGCCGAAGGCCCGCCCCCAGGCCTCCGCGAGCGCCCGCAGCGGCGTCGCGGTCGGCGTCATCAGCAGGCGCGGCCACAGCGCCGATCCGGCGAGCCGTACCGCGCCGTCCGCCAGCGCGGGCAGCAGCCCCGCCCGCAGCAGCGACGACTTCCCGACCCCCGAGGCGCCCGACACCAGGAGGATCGTCCCGCGCTCCTTCAGCCGCGGCCCCAGCCGGTCGACGAGATTGCGGGTCGCCTGCACGCGCCCGAAGAACACGTCGGTCCGCTCGGCCTCGAACGGCGCCAGACCTTGATATGGGCAGACGTCTCTTCTTTCATCGGGCCGCCGGGCTTCACCGTCCTTCAGCGGTGCCTGCGCCACGGTGCTTCCGTGATCACCATCGTCCACCTCGGCCATGCGCCTCATTCTCGCACCGCGCGCCGCCGCGTGATCGGGATCGTCCGATTCCGTCCGGACGCCGTCCGCGCCGGACCGGACGGGAGGGAGGATGCGAAACCACAGGTCAGCAAGCTGATCCGGGCTATCGCGGCCGTATTGGGACTGTCTTGATCCGTGCAATTCCGTGCGACGCCTGGCCCATGCCCAAGAGGCCGCGTTCGATGGACGCAGGTGGCGACCGCTCCTTGCCGGGCTCTCGCGAGCAGAAGGGGCGCCCGACCTTGCTCTCGCCCAGTCGAAGATCGGCGCCCCCGCCTCGGTGGCCGGCTACCTCGACGCGCCGGGCGTCTCCGCGGTGCGGGCCGGCCGGGCGGAGGGGTGAGGCCGTGACGCCGTCAGGTGCGGCGCGGGGTGACGAGGCCGGACTCGTAGGCGAAGACCACGAGCTGGGCGCGGTCCCTGGCGCGTAGCTTGGTCATCGCCCGGCTGACGTGGGTCTTCGCGGTCGTCGGGCTGATCACCATCTGCGCGGCGATCTCGTCGTTGGACAGGCCCCGGGCCACCAGCGCGGTGACCTCGCGCTCGCGGTTGGTCAGCACGCCGAGGACCTCGGGCGCGGGCTCGGGGCGGCGGGCGACGTACTCGCCGATCAGGCGGCGGGTGATCGCGGGGGACAGCAGCGCGTCGCCGCGGGCGGCGACCCGGACCCCCTGCACCAGGTCGGCGGGCTCGGTGTCCTTGACCATGAACCCGCAGGCGCCGGCGCGCAGCGCGTTGAAGACGTACTCGTCCAGGCCGTAGTTGGTGAGGATCACGACGTGGACGCCGCCCAGCCGCTCGTCGGCGACGATCCGCCGGGTCGCCTCGATGCCGTCCATCACCGGCATCTGGACGTCGACGAGGGCGACGTCCGGCCGGTGCTCGGCGGCGAGCGCGACGCCCTGCTCGCCGTCCGCGGCCTCGGCCACCACCTCGATGTCGTCCTCGATCTCCAGCAGGGCGCGGAAGCCGCCGCGGATGAGCGCCTGGTCGTCCACGAGCAGAACGCGGATCACGCCGATCCTCCGAGGGGCAGCTCGGCGCGGACGGTGAACCCGGACTCGGGACGGGGCTCGGCCCGCAGCCGGCCGCCGAGCGCCGTGACGCGCTCGCGCATGCCGAGCAGGCCCGTGCCGGGGACGGGCGGCGCGTCCGGGTCGGCCTTGCCCTGGTCGTCGATCCGCACGACGAGGTCCTTCTCCCGGTAGTCGATGACCACCTCCGCGGGCGCCCCGCCGGCGTGCCGGGACACGTTGGTGAGCGCCTCCTGGACGATCCGGTACGCGGCCCGGTCCACCTCGGCGGGCAGCGTGCGGGGCGTGCCGGAGACCGTCACCGTGACCGGGAGGCCGGTCGAGCGGGCCCGCTCCACCAGGTCGTCCAGCCGGTCGAGGCCGCTGGCCGCGGGCTCGTCCTCGGAGCGGTCGTGGTCGCGCAGGACCTCCAGGGTGGCGCGCAGCTCGCGCATCGCGTCGCTGCTGGCCTCCTGGATGGCCAGCAGCGCGGGGGGCACGTCCTCGCCCCGCCGGTGCGCCAGGTGGACGGCCACCCCCGCCTGGACCTTGATGATCGAGATGCTGTGGGTGAGGGAGTCGTGCAGCTCCCGGGCGATGCGCAGCCGCTCCTCGCCCGCGCGGCGCAGGGCCGCCTCCTCGCGGGTCCGCTCGGCCTCGGCGGCCCGCTGCTCGGCCTCCTCCAGGTACGCCTGCCGGTGCCGGGTCACCGTCGCCGCCACCCCGGCCGCGACGAACCAGCCGACCAGCAGCGAGGTGCTCTGGAAGTTCTGCCCGGCCCCCTCGGCGCCGGGCAGGTTCACCGCGAAGCCGGTCCCGAGGAAGACCAGGCTCGCCACCGCCGCCACCAGCTGGTGGCCGGCCCAGACCGCGGCGAACACCGCCACCATCACGGGATAGGCGACCGCCGGACCCGGCTGGAGGTGCGCCGCGACCGCGAGCATGCAGGCCGCGCTGGCGACCAGCGCCACCAGGGGCGCGCGGCGCCAGGCGACGAGCGCGAGCGACCCGGCGAGGACGCCCGCGAAGTCCAGCGCGCCCGCGTCCGGCGTGGAGAGCATGATGACCGACAGCAGGACGGCCATCCCCGCGGCGAGCAGACCGTCCTGGACGAGCGGCTGCAACCGGCCGATGAACCTCATCCGTGCAGATTAGAGCCTTTTCCGGGCTGAGTCCTCCGCAGCAGGTCGTAAGAGAGCACTACTCCCGGCGAAGTAGTCGCGCGTGCCGTACTCCCCGCGTGCCACGCGGAGATGTCTTCCCCCGCAGGACGACCGCGGGCCGGTCCGGAGACCACGATGTCCGCCATGACGGTCAAGGAATCGGTGGCCCGGAGCGAGGTCACCCGGACGGCCCCCCGGCCGGGGCTCACCCTCGCCGCGGTGGCCGTCGTGCAGTTCATGGTGTCGCTCGACCTGTCGGTGGTGAACGTCGGCCTGCCCCAGATCGCCACCGGGCTCGGGTTCGGCCCGGTGGGGCTGACCTGGGTGATCCACGCGTACGCGCTGACCTTCGGCGGGCTGCTCCTGCTGGGCGGCAAGGCCGCCGACCGGTACGGCCGCAAGCGGGTCCTGCTGCTCGGGCTCGGCCTGTTCGGCCTGGCGTCCTTCGCCGGAGGGTTCGCCCAGGAGCCCGGCCACCTGGTGGCCGCCCGTGCCGCGCAGGGGGTCGGGGCGGCCGCGCTGGCCCCGGCCGCGCTGGCGCTGCTCGCCGCGACGTTCCCCGGGGGCCGGGAACGCGTCCGGGCGTTCGGGGTCTGGAGCGCGACGAACGCCGCCGGCGGCGCCCTCGGCGTGCTGATCGGCGGCCTGCTCACCGAATACGCCGGCTGGCGCTGGGTGATGTTCGTCAACGTTCCGATGGCCGCCGTCGCGCTGGCCCTGGCATGGCGGGGCGTCGCCGCCGGTCCCCCGGCCGCCCGCGGGGGCAGCCCGGACGTCCTCGGCGCCGTCCTGGCGACGGCGGGCATGACCCTGCTGGTGTTCGGCGTCGTCCGCACCGACCAGTACGGGTGGACCACGCCGGTCACGCTGACGACCCTGGCGGCCGCCGCCGCGCTGCTGGCCGCGTTCGTCGCCGTCGAGCGGACCACCCGCCGCGATCCGCTGATCCGGCTCGGCCTGTTCGCCAACCGCTCGGTCACCGGCGCCAACACCTTCAACCTCCTGCTGGGCGCGGCGATGGCCTCGTCGTTCTACTTCATGTCCCTCTACCTGCAGCGGGTCCTCGGGACGGGGCCGGCGCTGACCGGGATCGAGTTCGTGCCGTTCGCGCTCGGCGTCGTCGCCGGATCGGTGCTGGCCGTCCGGCTCGGCTACCGGTTCCCGCCGCGGACCCTGCTGGTCATCGGCGGGCTGCTGACCGCGGCCGGATTCGCCTGGTTCGGGATGATCGACGCCGACGGCGCCTACCTCACCGACGCGCTGGGCCCGTCGCTGCTCGCCAGCGTCGGCTTCGGGCTCTGCCTGGCCCCGGTCGTCTCCACCGCCACCACGGGCGTCGCCGCCCACGAGACCGGCACCGCCTCCGCGCTGCTCAACAGCTCCCGGCAGATCGGGGCCTCGCTCGGGCTCGCCGGCCTCGGCACCGCCGCCCAGCACCGCACCGGCCGGGCCGTCACGCCCGAGGCGCTCAACGACGGGTACGCGCTCGGCATGATGCTCGGCGCCGGGCTGCTGATCGGCGCCGTCGTCATCGCCCTCACCGTCCTGCGGCGGACGGGCACCGCGCCGCAGCCCGAGCACCTCGCAACGGAGGCCCCGGCATGACCGTCACCGATGCCCACACCGATACCGGCCGCGGGGCCGGACCGGGCGTGGCGGGGCTGGTGCGGCCCTTCGCACCGGCGTTCGCCGCCGTCGTCATACTGCAGGTGCTCGGCGCCGTCGCGGGCCTGGCGCCGCTGCTCGCGGTCGTCGAGCTGGGACGCACCCTCCTCGCGCCCGGCCCGGTCGACCACGGCCACGTCCGGCTCGTCGTGGCCGCGGGCGCGGCCGGCCTGCTCGTCCGGCTGCTGTTCACGGCCGCGTCGTCCGGGATCGGGCACCTGCTCGACGGCCGGGTGCAGTTGGCGTTCCGCCGCCTGCTGGCCGCGCGGCTCGGGCGGGCCCCGATCGGCTGGCTCTCCCGGCGCCGGACCGGCGAGCTGGCGAAGGTCGTGGGGGAGGACGTGGCCGCCGTGCACCCGTTCATCGCCCACACCCCCGGCGAGATCATCTCCGCCTTCGTGGTGCCGCTGGTGGCGCTGGCCTACCTGTTCACCGTCGACTGGCGGCTCACGCTCATCACGCTGATCCCGGTGGGGCTGGCCGTGGCGCTGGTCCCGCTCATGATGACGCCGGCCCGGCTGCGCGAGCAGCGGGAGTTCGACGAGGCCATGGGCGGGATCGCGAACTCCGTCGTCGAGTTCGTGCAGGGCATCGCGGTGGTCAAGGCGTTCGGCGGAGGCCGGCGCGCCCACGACAGGTTCCTCCAAGCCGTGGACGGCTTCGTCGACCGCTTCTTCCGGATGGTCCGCGGCCTCGCCGGGATCGCCGCGGGGATGCAGGTGGCGCTGTCGCCGCCGTTCGTGCTGCTGGTCGTGCTGATCGGCGGGACGGCCCGGATCACGGGCGGCGCCATGCCCGCGGCCGACCTCCTGCCCTTCCTGCTGCTGGGGCTCGGGCTGACCGCCCCGGTGGAGGCGCTCGGCCACGGGTTCGACGACATGCAGACGGCCCGGCGCGCGGTCGGCCGGATCCGGGACGTGCTCGCGGTCGACCCGCTTCCGGAGCCCGCGCGTCCGGCCGTGCCGCGGGGGCACCGGGTGGAGCTGCGCGGCGTCCGGTTCGGGTACGACGCCGACCACGAGGTGCTGCGCGGGATAGACCTGGTGCTGGAGCCGGGGACGGTCACCGCGCTCGTGGGGCCGTCGGGCGGTGGGAAGTCCACACTGGTCCAGCTGCTGCCGCGGTTCTTCGACCCGACCCACGGCTCGGTCGTCCTGGGCGGTGCCGACCTGCGCGAGATCAGCGGCCGGGACCTCTACCGGACGGTCTCCTTCGTCTTCCAGGACGTCCACCTGCTGCGCGCGACGGTCGCCGACAACATCGCGCTGGCGGTCCCGCACGCCGGCCTCGACGCCGTCGTCCGCGCCGCCCGGCTGGCCGGCGTCCACGACCGGATCCTCGAACTGCCGCGCGGCTACGACACCGTGATCGGCGAGGAGGCCGGGCTGTCGGGCGGCGAGGCGCAGCGGATCTCGATCGCCCGCGCGCTGCTCGCCGACACGCCCGTCCTGGTGCTCGACGAGGCGACCGCCTTCGCCGACCCGCAGACGGAGCGGGCGCTCCGCCGCGCCTTGGAGTCGCTGGGGGACGACCGCACGATGCTGGTCATCGCCCATCGCCCGGAGACGGTCGCCGGCGCCGACGCCGTCGTGCTGCTGGAGGACGGGGTGATCGCCGAGCACGGCGCCCCCGCCGAACTGCTGGCGCGGGACGGAAGGTTCGCGGCCTTCTGGCGCGACCGCCGGTCCGCGGTCGCCGACGACGACGGCATCCCGCGAGGAGGGGAGCTCTGATGATCCGCCTGCTGCTGCGCGTCCTCGGACCGGAATACGCCCGTCCCGTGCGTCGCGCCCTGGCCCTGATGACGGCGACCGCGGTCCTGGAGGGCTTGTCCTACGCGCTGCTGATCCCCGTGCTGCGGGGGCTGTTCGGGAGCACGCCCGCGGACGCGCGGCCCTGGCTGGCCGCGTTCGGGGCGGTGGTCGCGGTCTACGCGGTGCTGCGCTACGTGAGCGACCTGTCCGGGTTCCGCGCCGCGACCACGCTGCTGCGCGGCACGTACCGCCGCCTCGGCGACCATCTGGCCCGGCTCCCGATCGGCTGGCACCGCCCGGGCCGCGTCGGGGAGGTGTCGGTCCTGGCCAGCCGCGGGGTGCTGCAGGCGATGAGCGTGATCGCCCACCTGCTGGCCCCGCTGGTCTCCGCCGGCGTGACCCCGCTGACGATCCTCGTCGTGATGCTCGCCTTCGACTGGCGGATGGGACTGGCGGCGCTGCTCGCCGTCCCGGTCGTGGCGGCGATCCAGGCCTGGACGGGACGGTCGATGGCCGCCGCCGACGCGGAGCGCGCCGAACTCGACCGGGAGGCCACCGGACGGGTCATCGAATATCTCCAGGCCCAGCCCGTCCTGCGCGCCGGCGGACGGACCACCGAACGCTTCGAGCTGCTCGACGGCTCGCTGCGCGACGTCGAGCGTGCGTCCCGCCGTCTCACGCTGTCGGCGCTGCCGGGGGCCCTGGGCCTGACGCTCGCGGTGCAGGCGATGTTCACCGTGCTGCTCGCCCTCGGCGCCTACCTCGCGCTCGGCGGGGACATCGGCGCGGCCGAGGTCCTGGCGATCCTCGTGCTCGCCGCCCGCTGCGCGGACCCGCTGCTGTCGCTGACCGAGATCGGGGGCCGGCTTCGCGCCGCGCGCACCGAACTGGCCAGGCTGGAGGAGGTGCTGCGCACCGAGCCGCTCCCGGAACCCTCCGAGCCGATCGTGCCGGCGCAGCACGACCTGGAGTTCGAGTCCGTCGTCTTCCGCCACGGGGACCGCACGGTCCTCGACGGCGTGTCGCTGTCCGTCCCGGCGGGGCGGCGGCTCGCCGTCGTCGGGCCGTCGGGCGCCGGCAAGAGCACCCTGCTCCAGCTCCTCGCGCGGTTCCACGACGTGGACGGCGGCGCGGTGCGCGTCGGCGGGGTGGACGTGCGCGACATCTCCACGGAGGAGCTGATGTCGCGGATCGCCATCGTCTTCCAGGACGTCTACCTCTTCGACGGCACGATCGAGGAGAACGTGCGGCTCGGGCGTCCGGACGCAACCGAGGCCGAGGTGCGCGCGGCGGCGGCAGCGGCGCGGCTGGACGAGGTGGTCGAGCGGCTGCCCGGCGGCTGGTCGGCGGACGTCGGCGAGGGCGGGGCCCTGCTCTCCGGCGGCGAGCGCCAGCGCGTCTCGATCGCGCGGGCGCTGCTGAAGGACGCGCCCATCGTCCTGCTGGACGAGGTGACCTCCGCGCTGGACCCGGTCAACGAGGCCGCCGTCCACGAGGGGATCGAGCACCTCATGGCCGGCCGGACCGTCGTGATGGTGGCGCACCGGCTCCGCACCGTCCGGCGAGCCGACCGCATCGCCTTCCTGGACGACGGCCGGATCGCCGAGGAGGGCGACCACGACGACCTGCTGCTCCGCGGCGGCCGCTACGCCGATTTCTGGAACCTGACCCTGTCACCGGCGGCGGAATCACCGGCGGCCGGCGACTGATCTGCTCAGATCTCGCGCAGGCGGCGGGCCACCTGCTCGGGGAGGGTGTCGGTGACGAAGGCGCCCATGCCCGACTCGGAGCCGGCGAGGTACTTCAGCTTGTCCGCGGAGCGCCGTATCGAGAAGAGCTGAAGATGCAGGTAGGCGAGGTCGTCGGGGTCGTCCACCGGCGCCTGGTGCCACGCCGAGATGTAGGGGAGGGGCTTGTCGTACAGCCGGTCGAGGCGCGCGAGCAGATCCAGGTAGATGGTCACCAGCGCGTCGCGTTCCGCGCCGTCGAGGTCGGGGATGGACTTCACCCTGCGGAGGGGGTAGAGGTGCACCTCCATCGGCCAGCGCGCCGCCGCCGGGACGAACGCCGTCCAGTGCTCGTTCTCGGCGACGACGCGGATGCCGGACCGGCGTTCGGCGTCGAGGACGTCGGTGTGCAGGTCGCCGCCGGTCCGCCGGCGGTGGCGCGCCGCCGCCCGGAGCATGCGCGACGTCCGCGGGGTCGTGAACGGGT
This sequence comes from Actinomadura sp. B10D3, assembly GCF_039871695.1. NCBI lineage: Bacteria > Bacillati > Actinomycetota > Actinomycetes > Streptosporangiales > Thermomonosporaceae > Actinomadura > Actinomadura sp. B10D3. The sequence goes on along the minus strand of NZ_JBDPLY010000041.1, from coordinate 55,911 downwards.
AGGCGTAGATCTGCCCGTGCGGATGGGACAGGGTCACGCCGATCTCCTCCCCGCGGCTCTCGAAGCAGAACACCTGCTCGACGCCCTTGACGCGGGACAGCGCCAGCGTGCGGTCCGCCCACACGTCGACCACCAGCCGCGCGTGGCCGGGCGCGAGGTCGGCGAACCTGCGGGAGTGGTCGCTGGAGAAGCAGACCACCTCGCAGCGGCCGACGGCCGGGCGGACGTCCACCAGCGGATGGTCGACGGCGGCGCCGTCCAGGACCGCGCCGGTCGACAGGCTCGGGAAGCGATTCTCGAAGACCACGACGTCGTAGTCGTCCGCGGCGATCTCCGTGCGGCGCCCGTCCGCTGAGGGGCAGAGCGGGCACTCGTCGTCGGGTGGCAGGAACGTGCGGTCCTGCCGGTGCGACGCCATCATGACCCACTCTTCGAGCAGCGGGTCCCAGCGCATCTGCGCGGCCGTGCTCACCGGCGGCAGCGTCCGCGTGTCGGTCCGCTCCCGCCGCGCACCGGCGCCGAGGTCGAAGTAGATCAGCTCCCGCCCGTCGGCGAGCGTCGTGGCGGTCTTGTGCGGCGTCATGCTTCCTCGTGACGGGTGGCGGCGACCGTGCGGAACCCGGCGTTCCCCATGGACGAGTCCGGTGTGTTCGAGGAGCGGGCGGCGTTGCGGTACCGGTTGCAGTAGGAGTCGTGGCAGAGATAGGAGCCGCCGCGCAGCACCCTCGCCGTGCCGCGGTCGGGGCCGCGCGGGTCCTCGGCCGGCGAGGTCCGGTAGTAGGCGGGGTCGAACCAGTCGGAGCACCATTCCCAGACGTTGCCGACCGTCTGCCAGAGCCCGTGGCCGTTGGGCTCGAAGGAGCGCACCGGCGCGGTGGTCTCCCAGCCGTCCTCGGCGGTGTTGCGCACCGGGAACTCGCCCTGCCAGATGTTGGTGCGCCACACGCCGTCCGGCATCAGCTCGTCCCCCCAGGGGAACCGGGCACCGGTGAGGCCGCCCCGGGAGGCGCACTCCCACTCGGCCTCGGTGGGCAGTCTCCGCCCGCTCCAGGCGCAGTAGGCGACCGCGTCGTCCCAGCTCACGTGGACGACCGGGTGGTCGTCCAGCCCTTCGAGGTCGCTGAACCGCCCGCCCGGGTGCCGCCAGGACGCGCCGCGGACGCCGAGCCACCAGGGCGCGCCGGCGGCCCGGCCCAGCACGTCCTCGGGTGGGGCCGCGAGCGCCAGGTGGAACACGGCGGAGAAGCCGTGCGACTCCGCGTCGGTGACGTAGCCGGTGGCGTCGACGAACGCCGCGAAGGCGCTGTTGGTCACCGCGGTGGCGTCGATGGTGAACGGCCCGACGCGGACCTCGTGCACCGGGACCTCGCCGTCCGCCGGATCGCCGTCGCCGTGGTGGTCGCCCATGAGGAACCGGCCGCCCGGCACGAGGCACTGCTCGGCGGGCGGGGGCACCGGATCCGCTTCCGGGCCGATCTCCCGGTGCTCGCGGGGGCCGTCGTGCACGAGGGTGGGTGCGCAGCACGGCGTCTCCCGGCGGGGTCGGCCGGCCGCGCCGGTCATCGCTCGGCCTTCTGGTAGGTGGCCTCGTCCAGACCGCTCAGCGTGGGGTCGTACGCGACCTCGCCGACGTCGTACATGGACGTCATCCAGTGGTAGAAGTTGTCGCCTCGCTCGCGGAGCACCGTGTAGAGGCGGCGCATCATGGCCGCGCGGACGTCCCGCATCTCCGGCTGCTCGTACCGGTTCAGCAGCTCGTCCGGGTCCGTCTCCAGGTCGTAGAGCTCGTTGACCGAGTCGGGGTTCACCACCAGCTTGTACCGGTCCGTGCGGAGCATCCGCTGGGGATAGGGGAAGTGGTGCCCATGGAACTCGCACACGATGTCGTCGTCCCACTCGGCGTCCTCGCCGCCGAGCAGGGGCAGCAGGCTGCGCGAGTCGACGGCCGTCTTGGGGTCGAGGCCCGCGAGGTCGAGGATCGTCGCGGTGCAGTCGAGCAGGCTCACGAACTCGTCGCGGACCACGCCGCCGGGCCGGCCCGGCACCCGCAGCAGGCCCGGCGTGCGGTAGATGTCCTCGTACATCGCCGGCCCCTTGTCGTGCAGCCGGTGCGCGCCGGTGAACTCGCCGTGGTCGCAGGTGAAGAACACCGCGGTGTCGCCGGCGAGGCCGAGCCGCCGCATCGCGTCCATGACCCGGCCGATCTGCCGGTCGATGAGCGCGACGTATCCCCAGTAGACGGCGATCAGCTTGCGCGTGGTCTCGATCGGCATGGTGTCGAACGTCCAGTGGGCGCTGTAGTTCCGCTGGACCGGCGGCTTGCCCTGGAAGGTCTCCGCGACCGACCGCGGCAGCTCGATGCCGGACGGGTCGACGAGGTCGAAGTACTCGTCCGGCAGGATGTACGGCAGGTGGGGCCCGAAGAAGTGCAGGGCCAGGAAGAACGGCTTCTCCTGGTCCCGCACGTCGGCGGCGTACCGTTCGAGCGTCTCGATCGCCCGGGTGGCGAGGTAGTGCTCGAACGTCGCCTCCACGGGCTGGTGCAGCCGGGCGGCGAGCAGGTTCCCGGGGCCGCCGTTCGGCAGCGTGCCGCGGATCCGGTCGGAGATCTCGTACGGGGGCAGGTCGTGCTCGGCGAGGTAGGCCAGGTAGTCGGGATGGTCGACGGGGTTGTGCCAGCCGGGCAGGTCGGGCCCGTCGAAGCCGAAGTCGCGGGCGGTCTTCTCGGTGCCGACATGCCACTTGCCGATCAGGCCGCAGTTGTAGCCCTTCTCCCGCAGCGCCTGCGAGAACGTGAACTGCCCGTCGGCGAGGTCCTCGATGTAGCCGACGTTGCGCTCGTGGTTGGCGAGCAGCTTGTGCCGGAACGGCGCCTGCCCGGTGAGCAGGCTGGCCCGCGCCGGGGTGCAGATCGCGGTCGGCGTGTACCACCGGTCGAACCGGGTGCCGCTCCGGGCCAGCTCGTCCAGGACGGGCGTCGCGGCCTGCGGGTTGCCGTACGCGCCGAGGGTGTCCGCCCGGTGCTGATCCGTCATGAGGAAGAGGATGTTCGCCGGGCTCGTCACTTGGCGCCCGCCGTGAAGAGGTCGCCCGTGTAGTAGGTCTTCGGGTCGACGGGCGACTTCAGCTTGCCCGCGCCGACGAAGTAGCCGTTCATCCCCGTGAGCCACTTGCCGATGGTGCCGTCGTTGGTCATCCTGTCGAGCTCGTCGACCGATAGGACCTTGACGTTGGCGGCGTCGGCCTTCACCTGGTCGACCGGCACCTTCAGCATCTTCGCGGTGAGCTCGATCGACTCGTCCATGTGGGCCGTCCGGTACTGCATGGCCTCGCGCAGCGCCGCGATCATCTTCGTGGCCTTGTCCTTCTCACCGGAGACGAACTTGTTGCCCGCGACGAACGCGGTCGGGAAGGCCATCTGCGACTCGAAGTCGGAGTTCTTGGCCAGCTCGGTGAGGCCGGGGACCCGCTTCTTGATCGTCGCGATGGCCGGGTACCAGAAGCCCGCGGCGTCGATCTTCTTGGACGAGAAGGCCGACACGATGGTCGAGGCGTCCATGTTGACCACCTTGACGTCCTTCTTCGTGAGGCCCGCCTTCCTGAGCGCGAGGGTGAGGATCATGTCGCCCGACGTGCCCTCGGGCACCCCGACGGTCTTGCCCCGCAGCTGCGCCAGGGACGCGGTGCCGCTCTGCGCGATCACCCGGTCGGCGTTGCCGAGGGTGTTGAGCGCGATGATCTTCGCCTGGCCGGAGGCCGGCAGCCAGAACGCGCCGGGGCCGATGTACCCGACGTCCAGGTCGCCCGTGCCGAGCGCCTGGATCTGCAGCGGGCCGTTGGTGAACACCTTGGCCTTGACGTCGAGGCCGTGCTTCTCCCAGATCTTCTGGTCCTCGGCGACGGCGAGCAGGCTGGTGCCGTTGTAGTCGGCGATGTAGCCGAAGTCGACCTCCGCCTTGCCTCCACCGCCGCCGGAGCCGGAGCCGCAGGCGGAGAGCGCCAGCACGGCGGCCAGGCCGACGGCGGTCGGGGCCGGGATTCTGCGTGACAGTGACATGTCCGTCCCTCGGAGATCAGGCCGTTGTCGATGACGGCACGGGGTGCTTTGAGTCGGCGGCCGTGCGGCCGTCCTGGTGGTAGACGGAGTGCCAGACGCGGTTGCGCAGCGCGGCGAACTCCGTGCTGAGCCGGAACTCCTCGGAGCGCGGGTAGGGGAGGTCGACCTCGATCACGTCGTAGACGCGGCCGGGGTCGGCGGCCATCACGATGACGCGGTTGGCGAGGAAGACCGCCTCGTCGACGTCGTGGGTGATGAACAGGACGGTGCGCTGCTCCTTGCTCCAGGTGTCGAGCAACTGCTCCTGGAGCTTCACGCGGGTGAGCGCGTCCAGCGCGCCGAACGGCTCGTCCATCAGGAGGATCGAGGGGTTCACGGCGTACGCGCGGGCGATCGCGCACCGCTGCCGCATCCCGCCGGACAGCATCTTGGGCAGCGCGTCGGCGAACTGCTCCAGCCCGACCATCTCGATGAAGCGCTGGGCACGCTCGCGGCGCTCCGCCTTCGGCACGCGCGCCGTCTTCAGCCCGAACTCGATGTTCTTGCGGACGGTCAGCCAGGGGAACAGCGCGTACTGCTGGAAGATGACACCGCGCTCGGGGCCGGGTCCGGAGACGGCCGAGCCGTCCACGAGGGCCTGCCCCTCCGTGGGCTCCTCCAGGCCGGCGAGGATGTTGAGCAGCGTGCTCTTGCCGCATCCGGACGGGCCGACCACGGTGACGAACTCGTTGTCCGCGATGTCGAGCGACACGCGGTCCAGCGCGGTGAAGGAGTCCTTGCCGAGCGCGAAGGTCTTGCTGACGCCCTGGACGGAGATCTTCGGCGAGGTGGTCATCGGCGCTCCTGCCATCCGGTGAGCCTGCGTTCGGCCAGCAGGAGCACCCGGTCCATGAGCAGGCCGAGGATCCCGATGGTGATGAGCCCGACGAAGATCGTGGGCAGGTCGTAGTAGAGCTGCGCGTTCTGCATCCGGAAGCCGAGGCCCTCCTGCGCGGCGATGAGCTCGGCGGCGACCAGCGTCGCCCACGCCGAGCCGAGCCCGACCCGCATGCCGACGAGGATGAACGGGGTCGAGGCCGGCACCACCACCCGCAGGAAGATCCCGGCGTCCCCGGTGCCGAGGACGCGGGCCGCGTTGATCAGGGTGCGGTCGACGTCCACCACGCCCTGGAACGTCGAGATGACGCAGACGAGGAACGCCGCCAGGAAGATGACGAAGATCTTCGGTGTCTCGCCGATGCCCATCAGCACGATGGCGAGCGGGATGATGGCGAGCGGCGGGATGGTGCGGAAGAACTGCACCCAGGGTTCGACGAGGCCGCGGACGAGGCCGTACCACCCCATGAGGAACCCGACCGGGATCGCCAGGCCCGTCCCGAGGGCGAACCCGGCGAGGACGCGGCCCAGGCTGGCGAGGACGTCCTTCTGGAGCGTTCCGTCCGAGAGGAGCGTGCCCGCCTGCGACACCACCTCGGCCGGCGTCGGGAGGGTGAAGCCCGCCGCGGCGAGCCCCCACCACAGGGCGATGCCGAACCCGACGGACACGCCGTTCAGCAGCAGGGAGACCCCTCGCCGTCGCGGCCCCGTCCTCGCACCGGCACGGCCGCGGCCGGCCGCGGCGTCCGCGCCGCTCCGGCCCGTCCGGGCGCTCTGGTCACTGAGCACGGCCATGGCCCACTCCTCTGTTCGCTGTCTTCGGTGCGCGCTCCACCTGTGCGCGCTCAGGTGCACGCTCGGCCTGTGCGCGCTCGACCCGTCCGCGCTCGATCGGCCCGGAGCCGCCGGGACCCGCCTCGGCGGCCTCCGGATAGGCCGCCAGCAGCGGCGAGCTGTGAAAGAGCGCGGCGAGGGCGCCGAGCGCGCCGTCGTCGTCGGAGAGCTCGGCCCGGCGCACGACCGGCCGGGGGGCGCCGGGGAAGTGCCCGGCCGCGATGGTGGCCGCGGCCTGTTCGAGCAGCGCGGGCGCCACCCGGGTGATCTCCCCGCCGATGACGACGTCCGAAGGGTTGAGGATCAGGGACGCCTCGCCCAGCACCCGGCCGACGGCGGTCCCGGCGGCGTGCAGCACCCGGTCGGCGACCGGGTCGCGCCGCTCGACCGCGGCGGCCAGGCCGCCGAGGTCCTCGACCGCGAGACCCTGCTCCCGGCAGGTCCGCAGGATGGCGGGGACGGACGCGAGGGTCTCCACGCAGCCCCGCTTGCCGCAGCGGCAGTCCAGCCCGTCCGGGTCGGCCGTGATGTGGCCCAGCTCCCCGGCCAGCCCCGACGAACCGGTGACCAGCCGCCCGCCGACCACCAGCCCACCGCCGACCCCGTCGGAGATCCGCAGGTAGAGAAGGTCGTCGACGGACCCGTGGCCGAAGACGACCTCCGCGAGCGCGGCCAGCCGGGTGTTGTTGTCCACGATGACCGGTGCCCCGAACCGCGCCGCGAACGCGGCCTGCGCCGCCGCCTCGGGCGCGCCGTCGGCCGCCGGTTCGTGCGGAGCCGCCACGAGCACGCCCGGGCTCGGGCGGTACGGCCCGGGAACCCCGATGCCGATGCCCTGCAGCGCCCCGTAGTGCACGCCGGACTCGGCGCTGAGGCGGTCGATGAGCTGGAACGCCAGGTCGAGCCGGACCGGCCACGGCGCGTCGTCGTACCGGTGCGACCCGGACACGACGATCTCGTGGGAGGCGTCCGCGACCGCCAGGCGCACCCGCCGGTGCCCGAAGTCGACGCCCATGAACTGCCCGGAGGCGGGGTCCAGGGCGAGCCGCTCGGCCGGCCGGCCGCTGCCCTCCCGCCTGTCCGCGTCGGTGTCGACCACCACGATGGCGCCGCGCTGCAGCAGGCTGCCGGTGATCTCGGAGAGGGTGGTGCGGGACAGCCCGACGGCGAGGGCGATCTGCCCGCGGCTCATCGCGCCGTGCTCGCGCAGGACGCGCAGGACGCGCTCCTCGTGGGTGCGTCTCACCAGCGCATGCACTCCGGCCGACGTCGTCATGCGGCAACGCTGACAGCGGGCAATTTTTCCGTCAACACTCCGACAGAAAGATCCTCGCGTTTCCGAACCGGTGCCGGCACCGGTCGCGCCACGCGTCCAACGACCTTTCTGTCGCCTGTTCACCGACGGAATGAGTCTCTATAACGTCTCCTCCCAGCCGGGCCACCGGGGTCCTGCGCGACGAACGAGGAGTGAGTGATGACCAGCTCCGAACACGGTTTGCACCTCGGCCGGCGGTCCCTGCTGATCGGTGCCGCAGGCTCCCTCGCGGCGGCCGCGCTGCCCGCGACCGCCGCCGCCGTACAGGCGTCCCCCGCGGAGTCCGTGTCCAAGCGGCGGTACCCGCCGAACTGGCCCGACCCCGAGCCCTACGGCCTCGCCGACACCCGGCAGGACCTGTGGCCACGCCGCGACAACTCCTTCGTCCTGCCGCTTGAGCTGCGCCCCCGGGACAGAGAGCGCGGCGTGGTCTGGATGCGCGACACCTACGTCAACTGCTTCGTCGTCAAGGGACGCCCGCTCTACGTCGCCACCGGGACCTCGCGCGTTCCCGGACTCGACCGGGCCGCCCCGTGGAACGACGGCATCTTCGTGTGGGTGTCGCCTTCGCTGCGAGGGCCGTGGCGGCTGGTCGACACCACCAGGGTCCGGCCGGGCGCCGAGAAGGGGAAGGTGTGGTCGCCCGAGTTCGTCGGCGAGAACCGGCCCGGACGCATGGTCGTCGCGCCGTGGCAGGAGTACTGGTACGACGACAGGTTCGGTAAGCGCGGCGAGGTCTGGGCGCCCGAGCTGCACTACTTCCGCGGAAGGTGGTACATCGTCGCGTGCATGGGCGACCACTCCCGCAAGGTCGGCTCGTTCATGCTGGTGAGCGAGGGCGGGATCGAAGGCCCGTACCGTCTGGTCGAGGGGAACCACGACAAGCCGTTCGGCGACTCCTTCATCGGCGGACCGAACTTCATCGAACCCGGCGCCTACCACCACATCGACGGCGGCCTCTTCGCCGAGAACGGCGACGCGTGGCTCGTCCTGCACAACGACCTCTACGCGAAGTTCCGCGACGACATGGAGGACATCGTCCCGACGACCGACCTCCCGAGGTTCCAGCAGACGCCCTACTCGCCCGAGCCGTACCTCGAAGGCGCCTACGTCTTCAAGTTCCAGGGCAGGTACTACCTCCTGCACGCCGCGTGGGACCGGACGTCGGCCAATCCCGACGGCAGCACCCGCTACGCGTACGACCCGCCCGGCCCCGGCCGCACGCAGTACCAGTACGACGTGATCGTCGCCGTCTCGGACGCCTTCGAGGGCCCCTACTCGGAGCGGTGGACCGCGGGCGTCGGCGCCGGCCACAACAACTTCTTCACCGACGCCGCCGGGCGGCCCTGGTCGACGTTCTTCCGCAACCCGAACGCCGGCTACTGGGCCGACCCGGCGCGCGTCGCCGACGCGGCCGTGCCCGGGGTGGTCCGGTTGGAATGGACCGGCCCCGAGGGCGGGCGCCTGTACGTCCAGCGCCGCGACCAGGGCCGTGCGATCGATGGTTGACGATCGCTCGCGGCCTCGGAGCCGACGCGTCCCGCGTCACCGCCTCGTCACCCGGATCCTCACGATCGCCGGTGTCCTCGCCGCCCTGACCGCCTGCTCGCTCGGCTCATCCGCGGCCGGTGACGCGGGCGGCGGGGTCGAGCCGCTCCCCGCGCTCGGCGCGCTCGGCGCCAACTACAACGAGAACCTCGACCAGCTGAACTACCGGGAGCTGCGCGAGGCACGCGCCGGCTGGGTTCGCGGCTTCTATGCCCTGCCCGAGGCGGACCAGGTCCCGCCGGCGCGGAGCGACGCCATCCGGGTGATCCGCGGTGCTCACGACCGGGGGTTCCGCACCCTGCTCAGCCTGAAGTTCCCCATGTCGGGGACCCCGTTCCCCCAGCCCGGCGGTTCGGAGATGGCAGCCGAGCTCAAGCGGCTGGACAGCGTGCTGCCGCTCGTGCTCGGGACGGCCGACGTGATCACCATCGGCAACGAGCCGTTCATCGAGAGCCTGCCGGCCCAGCGTGACGAGCGGCTCAACCGGTTCTACGAGACCGTCGCGCGCCATGTCATCGAGACCCGGGCCGAACTCTGCGGCGCGGACTGCCCCACCCACCTGTTCATGGGGGCGCTGAACCGGCTGGACCTCCCTCAGAACCGGACCCCGGCCGTCGAGCGGTACCTCGCCTTCGCGCGCGGGACGCCCGAGATCGAGGGCGTCGACCTTCATCCGCACGTTCCCGACGAGGCTCGGATCCAGGACTTCCTGGACTACACCCTGCCGCGGCTTCGCCCTGGCCAGACCTTCCTGGTCACCGAGTTCTCACTGGTCTGGCACTGGCAGAAGCACATGACCGACCGGATACCGGCCGCCTTCGCCCGTCGCTACGACTACGCCTCCGGCACCCAGGTCTGGCAGGTCATCGGCGAAGCGATCGAACGTCCCTTCCCTGCGCGCAAGTGGAACGAACTTCTCGCCCAGAGCCCCTGGTTCGAGTCCAAGAAACACATGCTGCGGGACGAGATGGCGCGGTTCCGGAGTACCGGCCGGCTGGCCGTGGCGACATACGGCTTCCGCCAGATTCCCTCCATGACGGCCGGCTGGAGCGCGACCAAGCCGCCCTGGCTGCTCAACAGCGTGTTCGCCACGCTGACGGTGCGGCACCGCGACCAGGCCATGTCGACGCCGGGCTACGCCTGGATCGGCGATTTCCGCCGCTTGCAGTGACCGCGGCCCGTCCACCTGTCGAGGACCCGGTGACCTGACGGCCCTGACGGGTCAGGCGAGGTCGTAGCGGTCGAGGTTCATGATCTTGTCCCATGCGGCGACGAAGTCCCGGACGAACTCCACCTTCGCGTCGTCGCCGGCGTAGACCTCCGCGACCGCGCGCAGCTCGGCGTTGGCCCCGAAGACGAGGTCGGCCCGGCCGGCGGTCCACCGGACGGCGCCGGACGCGTCGCGGCCCTCGTAGACCTCGGAATCCTCGGACGTCCGCTTCCACACCGTGCCCATGTCGAGCAGGTTGACGAAGAAGTCGTTCGTCAGCGTCCCGGGGGCGTCGGTGAAGACGCCCAGGGACGACCGCTTGTGGTTCGCGCCGAGGACGCGCAGGCCGCCGAGGAGGACCGTCATCTCGGGCACGCTCAGGGTGAGCAGGTTCGCCCTGTCGACGAGGAGGAACTCGCCCGGCAGCATGTTGCCCTTCGCGAGATAGTTGCGGAACCCGTCGTGCGTCGGCTCCATCACCTCGAACGACTCCACGTCGGTCTGCTCCTGCGACGCGTCGGTGCGTCCCGGCGTGAAGGGCACCTCGATGTCGTGGCCCGCGTCCCTGGCGGCCTGCTCGACCGCGGCGCACCCGCCGAGGACGATGAGGTCGGCCAGGGAGATCCGCCTGCCGCCGGTCTGCCCGGCGTTGAACTCCTCCTGGACCCGCTCCAGGGTGCGCAGCACGGTGGCCAGCTCGTCGGGGTCGTTGACCTGCCAGCTCCGCTGCGGCTCCAGCCGGATGCGGGCGCCGTTGGCGCCGCCGCGCTTGTCGGTGCCGCGGAACGACGAGGCCGACGCCCACGCGGTGGCGACCAGCTGCGACACCGACAGGCCGGTGCCGAGGATCTGCTCCTTGAGGTCGGCGATGTCGGCGGCGTCGACGAGCTCGTGGTCCACCGGCGGGACGGGGTCCTGCCAGATCAGCGTCTCGGACGGGACCTCCGGGCCGAGGTAGCGCTGGATCGGGCCCATGTCGCGGTGGGTCAGCTTGAACCACGCGCGCGCGAAGGCGTCCGCGAACTCCTCGGGGTCGTCCTTTCTGCACCGCGGCCAGCGGCTTCTCCAGTTCCCGTTCGCCGCTGTAGCGCTCGTCGTCGAGCCAGGCGGTCCGCCCTGACCTGCAGAGTTGGATGAGTCGAGTCTGCGAAATAATCAACTCTGTGGCCGGGCCGGGCTCACGACCCCGTTCCGACCTTGCGCACGAAGGCCCCGGTGGAGGTCAGGGCGCGGCCGGCGGCGTCCTTGACCTCCAGCTTCTGGAGGGGACTCTCGGTCTTGGCGTCGAGCAGGACCGAGTGCTCCTCGGCGTCCTCGAAGAGGTGGTCCTCGCCCCACTGGCGCAGGCTGACGAGGATGACGAAGAGATCCCGGCCCTTCTCGGTCAGCGCGTACTCGTGGTACGCGCTCCCGTCCGCGGCGGGGACGACCTCCAGGATCCCGTGCGCGACGAGTTCGCGCAGGCGCGACGACAGGATGTTCTTGGCCAGGCCGAGGTTCCTCTGGAACTCGCTGAACCTGGTGATGCCGTCGAAGGCGTCCCGGACGATGAGCAGGGACCAGCGGTCCCCGATGACGTCGACGGCCCGCGCGACCGGGCATTCCGCTCGCTCGTGCGTCACGCGCCGCGGCATCCGCGTCCCCCCAGGTGATGCGGCGGGTCGGCCCCGACCGGATCGACCCTGACCAAGTGGTTGCAAGTATAAACCACACCCTCTATGCTCGCGGCCAGGCTGGTTTCAACTTGAAACCGGAACGGCGCAGCAGTGGAGGAGGCCAGGTCATGACGGCACAGGCGAAGGAAAACGGCGATCCGAAGGTGAGCCCGGCGCGGGTCGCGGTCGTGCAGTTCGAGCCGCGGGTCGGCGTCGAGAACCTCAAGGCCAACGCCCTGGCGGTCGAGCAGCGGCTGACGGCGGCGGCGGACGGGGGAGCCGACCTGATCGTGCTCCCCGAGCTCGCCACCACCGGTTACGTCTTCGAGACCCGGGAGGAGGCGTACGCCCACGCCGAAGCGGTGCCGGACGGGCCCACCGTGGAGATGTTCGCGCGGATCGCCGCCGCGCGGAACGTGTACATCGTCGGCTGCGTGGCCGAACAGGACGGCGTGAAGCTCTACGACACCGCCGTGCTGGTCGGTCCGGAGGGCTACATCGGCCGGTACCGCAAGACCCACCTGTGGAACACCGAGAAGCTGTGGTTCACCCCGGGCGACGAGGGTTTCTCGGTGTTCGACACCCGGATCGGCCGGATCGGACTGCTCGTCTGCTGGGACATCTGGTTCCCCGAGACGGCGCGGATCGTGGCCCAGATGGGCGCGGACATCATCTGCATCCCCACCGGCTGGGTGTGGACGCCGCCGCCCCTGTACGACGCCAGCGGCGTGTGCATGGCCGCGTACCTGACCATCACGGCCGCCCACGCCAACAACGTCTTCATCGCCACCGCGGACCGGATCGGCGAGGAGCGCGGCGCGGGGTTCATGGGCAACTCGCTCATCGCCGGGACGAACGGCTGGCCGATCGACCGGATCGCCGGTCCTGACGAGGACACCATCATCTACGCCGACGTCGACCTGACGTCCGCGCGGACGGCCCCGATCTGGAACCAGCTGAACGATCTCCACCGGGATCGCCGCACCGACCTGTACGACCAGATGCTCGGCTACCGCGACCGCGCCCCGCTGCCGAGGTGACGTGATGGCGACCGTCCGCGGGAAGGCCGACGCCGCCGTCCCGCGAAGGACCGCCCGCCTGGGCGCCGGGCTGACCGGCGCCCTGCTGGCGGTGCTCGCCGGCTGGACGCTCACCCGGGCCGCGAGCCGGCAGGAGTGGAGCGGCGACCGCACCGACGCCGGCCGGCTCGCGTCCTGGCTGGTCGGGTCCATCAGCGAGCCGCAGTTCTACGCGGTCGCCCCGGCGGGCGCGCTCCTGCTCGCCGGGGGCCTGGCCGGCCATGTCGCCCACCGGCGATCGTGGCGGTGGCAGGGGTTCGTCCAGGCCTGCGGGACGGGCCTGTGGGCCTGGGCCGCCGGAAGCGCCCTCGCCGGCCTGCTGCTGGGCAACCTCGCCTGGGGGTGGACCCTCGTCCCCGGTGGCTGGCAGCCCCTGTTCGTGCCGCTGGTCTCCGTCGCACCGGCGATCGTCGTCCTCTACGGGCCCGGATGGAGGGTGGCCCTGTCGGCCACCGTCCTCGGGGCCCTGCTGACCCCGCCGATCGCGATCCTCACCGTCGGGCACGTCACGGGCCCGCTCGACCTGCCGCCCGTGGTCGGCGCGACCACGGGGATGTGGGGCGGCGCGATCATCGCGTTCTGGCTCTGCGGCCGCCTTCCGTGGATGCCGGCGCCCGGCGCCTGGCGGACGGACCCCGATCCGGCGCCGGGACGCCGCGGGCATCTGCTCCTGTGGGTGCCGCGCCGCGCGCTGGCCGACTTCTCCGAGGCGCAGTTCTTCGGCAACGAGTGGGCGAGCGCCGCGCTGATCCTCGGAGCCGTCCTGTCCCATCTGATCGATCCGTCCGGTACCGCGTACGGATCCGGCCTGTTCCCGGAGGTCCTCGCCGGACAGGTCCTCACCGCGGTCGCGGGCGTGGTGGTCTGGCGCGGGCGCTGGGAGGCGCGCGGCTTCTACCCGACCTTCGTGCCGGTCGTCTCCGTCGCTCCGGCCACCGTGCTCGTCTTCGGAGGGACGTGGCAGTCCGTCGTGCTCGGCGCACTGGCCGGGGCGCTGGTCGCGCCGCCCATGGCGGCGGCGATCTCGGCCCGCCTGCCGGCGAGCTTCCACCCGTTCATCGGCAACGTCGCCTCCATGACCGTCTCCACGGCGCTGATCGTCGCCGTGTTCCGCCTCATCCCTGGAATCGCCTCATGACCATCGCAGAATCCGCTCGCGCCCTGCGCCGGCGGGAGACCACCGCCCGGGAGCTGACCGAGGCGGCGTTGCGCCGCGCGCGCGAGCTCGATCCCACGCTGAACGCCTTCGTCCTCATCGATGAAGAAGGGGCCCGCGCGGCGGCGCGCGAGGCCGACGAGCAACTCGCCGCGGGCATCGACCGGGGGCCGCTGCACGGCATCCCGGTGGCGGTGAAGGACCTCATCGACATGGCCGGTCTGCCGACCACCTGCGGATCGGCCACGGCGTTCGGCGGCGTCGCCGCGAAGGACGCCGAGGCCGTGCGGCGGCTGCGCGACGCCGGAGCCGTGATCGTCGGGAAGACGACCCTGCACGAGTTCGCCTACGGCGCGACCGGCGACCGGTCCGTCCACGGCCCCTCGCGCAACCCGGAGGACCCCGGCCGGATGTCCGGCGGCAGCAGCGGCGGCAGCGCCGTCGCGGTCGCCGCCGGCATGGTGCCGCTCACGCTGGGCACCGACACGGCCGGGTCGATCCGGGTGCCCGCCGCGCTCTGCGGCGTCGTCGGCTTCAAGCCCGCCTTCGACGCCGTTTCGACCGAGGGCGTGTACCCGCTGGCGCCGTCCCTCGACCACGTCGGGGTCTTCGCGGCCACGTCCGAAGACGCGCTGATCGGCCACCAGGCGCTGACCGACCGGCCCGTCCTCCCGGTCGCCGCCCTGGACCGCGTCTCCGTCGGCTGGGTCCCGCCCGAGTCCGTCGCCGTGACGGACCGGCGGATCGAGGAGCTGACGCACCGGTTCGTGAGCAGGGCCTTCGACGTCGATGTCGTCGAGGGCTTCGCCAAGTGGGACCTGTTCGACGTCCTCTCCACCCTCCAGGGCAAGGAGGCGTTCCAGGTGCACGAGCACCACCTGGCCGCGGACGAGGACCTCGTCGACCGCGAGGTGCTCGTGCGACTCCACCGGGGACGCGGGATCTCCGATCGTCTCTACGCCGAGGCCGACGAGGTGCGCCGGGAGCTCCGGGCGGTGGTCGGCGACCTGCTGTCGACGTTCGACGTGCTGGCCCTGCCGACCGTGCCGATCGTGGCGCCGCCCGTCGACGCGCGCAACGTCACCGTCGACGGCACCGACCTGGAGGTCCGGGCGGCGCTGCTCTCCCTGACCAGCCCGTGGAACCTGACGGGCTCGCCGGCGATCAGCGTCCCCGCGGGCCGCCTGGACGGGCTGCCGGTCGCCGTGCAGCTCGTCACGTCGCCGGGCAAGGAAGGGCTGCTCTTCGCCGCCGCCCGAGCGCTCGAAAACCTGCGGCTCCCGGCCGTCTGACCCGAAGGGACCCTCATGCCATCGATCCAGGTCGACCTGCCGCTGGTCGCCGACGAGGACACCAAGCGGGCGCTCGCACAGCGCATCGGCGCCATCTACGGGGAGATCATGCAGGTCGGCATGGATCTGCTCACCGTCTCGATCCACGACCTCGGACGCGGCGGGGTGTGGCGCTGCCACGAGTCCGGCCCGCCCACGCCCTCCGCGCTGATCATGTGCGACATCCGGAAGGGCCGCCCGCCCGAGACGCGGGCCCTGCTGGCCCAAGCCCTCATCGACGCCTGCGTGGAGACCTTCGACCTCGACTCCTTGTGGTTGAAGGTCGAGTTCACCCAGCACAGCGGCGACGAGATGTACCACCCGCACCTCGGCGGGTTCAACAAGGACTGGCAGGGCGACGAACGTCCAACGGGCTGACGGGGACGAGGGCGGCGCCCTCCTGATGCAACCAATGGTTGCGTGTCACTGTCCGGCGGGCTAGAGTGATGCGCAACCAAAGGTTGCAAAGGATGGGCATGGAGTACGAATCCATCGAACGGGAGATCCACATCGAGGCCTCGCCCGAGGTGGTCTTCGAGGTGGTGAGCAGCCCCCGGCACCTGCGCGAGTGGTGGCCGGACGAGGCGGAGTTCCCGGCCGTCCCCGGGGAAGCGGGCCGGATCGGCTTCGGCGACCCGCAGAACCGCGAGTGGATGCAGTTCACGGTCGTCGAGGCCGTCCCGCCGCGGCTGTTCTCCTTCCGGTGGACCCACCGGAAGGGGGAGCAGGCCGCCCCGGGCAACTCGATGCTGGTGGTCTTCGAGATCGAGACCGCCGGGACCGGGACGCTGCTGCGGATGACCGAGAGCGGCTTCCGCGAGCGCGGCTGGACGGAAGCGAAGATCGCCGAGGAGTACCGGGCGCACGTCGCCGGGTGGGACCTGTTCCTTCCGCGGCTGCCGGGGTACGCCGCACGGGTGGCCGCGGGCTCATGACCGCGGCCGTGGACGACGCGCTGTGGGCGGCGATCGGCGACCCGACCCGGCGCCGGATGCTCGACCTGCTGCTGAGCGAGGGCGGCGGGACGGCGACCAGCCTGAGCGAGCACCTGCCGGTGACCCGCCAGGCGGTGGCGAAGCACCTGGCCGTCCTCGACCGGGCCGGGCTGGTGCACGCCGCCACCGCCGGACGCCAGCGGCGGTACCGCGTCGACCAGGCCCGGCTCGCCCGCGCGGCCGCGCAGCTGGCCGAGGTCGGCGGCGCCTGGGACGCCCGGCTGCGGCGCATCCGGAGCATCGCCGAGGCGATCCAGCACGACAAGGACACCAAGACCGGGAACGAGCAGCAGACCAGCGACGAGCACTGACCGGCTGGAGGAAGCCATGGGCACGACCACGATCGAGAGCGTTCTCATCGGAAGCACCGATCCGCAGCGGTTGGGGGAGTGGTACGCCGACGCACTGGGCGCGCGGCCCGACGTCGACGGGTTCCTCGGGTTCGGGCAGGTCGGCGTGCTGATCGACGGCCGCGACGACGTCGCGCCCCGCGCCGCCGAGCCCGGACGGGTCATCCTCAACTACTCCGTCCCCGACATCCACAAGGCCGCGCAGCGTCTCGACGACCGCGGCGCCACCTGGGTGTCTAGGGTGGAGTACCGCGACGGCGGGCTCTGGTTCGCCACCGTCGAGGACCCCGAAGGCAACTACGTGCAGCTCATCCAGACCACGCCGACGTACTGGGCGAAGAAGAAGGAGCGCGCGGGGGAGACCGCCGGTCCCCTGGACCACGCCCGCGCGGCGGTCCGGCTGCCGGCGCAGGACCTCGACCGGGCCCGCCGCTGGTACTCCGAACGGCTGGGCCTGGAACCGGCCGAGGAGCGCGACGGCGGCCTGCGCTACGTGTGCGGCGGCACCGAGTTCGTGGTCTTCGCGTCGACCGGCGAGGCGTCGGGGGACCATACGCAGATGAGCTTCACCGTGCCCGACATCGACCTGGCCGTCGAGGATTTGCGCAAGCGCGGCGTGCGGTTCGAAGACGACATCGTCGATGTGAAGGGCCACTACCCGTCCACCGGGGCGACCGGCGAGCGTGGGACATGGTTCCGCGACAGTGAAGGAAACCTGATCGGCCTGGGCCAGTACCTCTACGAGTAATGCCTGTGACAACGTGGTCGATGTCGTTTGGACGTCCCCCGACCGTGCCTGGTTCCCGGTCGGCTGGACGTCAGGGTGAGGGCTTGACGCCGGGCAGGCGGTCGCGCTGGGGAAGCGGGACGGGGTTGCAGGGCTTCACCGGACCGCGTACCTGGTAGCTGCTGAATCCCACCGCGGTCGCGCCGGTGGTGCGGTTCACCGAGATCGTCCACACCAGGGTGTTTCCCGGTTTGATGCGCTCCGGGTGCACATAGAAGATCGCGCGTTCGTCCCGGTCGGGCAGGAGCCATCCGTCGTCCACCGCGGTGGTGCGGCGGTTGGTCTCCTCGTCGAGGTCGCCGCGGGGGATGGTCGAGCATCGCGTAAAGAAGGGGATGAATCCGATGTCCGCCTTGACCCCCAGCGCGGCGAGCTTTCGTTCCACTCCGTCGAGCCGGCGCTGGACCACCTCGGGCGGGCCGCTGAGGTCGTCCATCGTCACCTTGATCCGGCCGTCCGGCAGTCGCTCGGCCGCGTAAGCCCGGCCGCCGCCCGACTCGCCGCCGAGGGTGCCCAACGGCACGATCGCGACCGCCGCCGTGGCGACGGCCGCCGCACCCACGACGTATCGCCGCCGCGGGGCCGGGCGTGCCGGTGTCCGTGACTTCTCCCGCAGCCGGGCGCGGACCTCGGCGACGACCTCGGGCGAGGGGCCGGGACGGGCGCCGTGGTACTCCCGCAGCATCTGCATCTCGTCCATCACTGCACGTCTCCTTGCCCTACTCCGGGTCTGCTTCGAGTGCCCGGCGCAGCTTGCGCCGCGCCCGGGTGAGCCGGGAACCGACCGTCCCGGCGCGGATGCCGAGTGCCTGCGCGACCTCCTCGTAGCTCAGGTCGCCGTAGGCGACCAGCAGAAGGACGTCGCGGTCTCCCGCGCCCAGGCCCGCCAGCGCCTTCTCCAGCCGGGGTTGCATCCGCTGCGCGCTGACCATCTCGGCCACCCGCTCGGCGTGGTCGTCCACGGCCGCCGCGCGTCCGAACAGGCGGCGGGCACGCTTCTCGGAACGCCGATGCCGCCGGACCAGATTGGTGGCGATCCCGTATAACCACGCGCGCGCCTGCGGCCGGTCGGCGTCGTAGCGGTGCCGCAACGTGAAGGCGGTCAGGAAGGTCTTGGCGGCCACATCATCGGCCGGCGCGCTTCCCACACGGGACTCGACGTAGCGGTGGATCTCCCCGATGTACCGGTCGAATATCTCCGAGAACCGTTCAGGATCATCGCGCGACGCCACGATCACCGCGGCGTCGCTGGGGTCTGCCGGCGCCCTGGGCGGCGCGGCGGACGGGGGAACAGTGGCGCTCATGGACCGGCACCTTCCGGGTCATCATCCTGACACCCGTTATTGCCCTCCCGCCCGATCCGTCTTCTCGGCCGCTTCGACCGCCTCGGCCGCCTCGGCCGCGCGCTGCCGCCACCACGCGGCCCCGCCTTTCCGGCCTCTGCTCAGCATCAGCTTGCTGAGGCCGAGCATGGCCTTGGCGTCGCCGGCGTCGGCGGCGCGCCTCCACCACCGCTCGGCCTCAGCCAGGATCCCCGCTCTCGCCATCATGACGCCGAGGTTCACCATGCAGCGGATATGACCGCTTTCGGCACCTCGCCGGTACCACTGCTCGGCCTCTCTCGGCCTGCCCGCCTCGTTGAGGAGGTAGCCGAGATCCAGCATGGCGTCCGTGAAGCCCGCCTCGGCGGCCCGCCGGTACCATTTCTCGGCCATTTCCGTGCGCCCGGTGACCGAGGCAAGGCCCCCGAGGTTGAACATCGCGGTGGTCTCGGCGCTTTCCGCGGCGCGCGTCCACCAGTATTCGGCCTCGTCGTTCCGTCCAGATTGGTAGAGGACGATACCCAGGCTGGTCATGGCCCCGGGCGCATCCGAGGCCTGGACGGCGCGGCGGCACCACTCCTCGGCCTCCGACGCCCGGTCCGTCTCGTTCAGCAGTAGCGCGAGACGATCCATGGCGTCGGCATGACCGGCCTCAGCGGCGCGCCTGAGACGGTTTTCGGCCTCTTGCGGCTGTTTGTCCTCCAGGGCGACCAGGGCAAGGTGATAATGCATCGTGGCGCCGAAGCCGCCGGTCGAGGAACGCGACCGTCTCCGTGGGCGCCTCAGTATTTTCCACATACCGACTCGATCACCCCGATACCGCCGGTGCGGAGTTGCCCGGCTTTCCAGGTCGCTCCACTTGTTCGACGCTTTTCGGGGCGGCTCAGAGCACCCTGTCCGATGAGCGGGCATGACCCAAGCAGGCCAGCGCCACCAGGTTTAATCGCGCGACGATGCCCGGCGGCGAAACACGATCCGCGGATCGGCCCGGCGCGTCAGAGGCTGCGGATGACCGAGACGACGATCCCGAGTACGACGGCTTCGTCGCCGTCGATGACGTCGTAGGCGGGGTTGCGCGGTTCGAGCCGGACGTGTCCGTCGCGGCGCCGGTAGACCTTCACGGTGGCCTCGCCGTCGATCATGGCGGCGACGATCTGGCCGGAGTGGGCCTCCTGCTGCCGGCGGACCACGACGATGTCGCCGTCGCAGATCGCGGCGTCGATCATCGAGTCGCCGCGCACGCGCAGGGCGAAGACGGTGCCGCTCCCGGTGACCTCGCGGGGCAGCGTCAGCGTGTCCTCGACGTGCTCCTCGGCCGAGATGGGAGTACCGGCGGCGATGTGGCCCACGACGGGCACCGCCACCGGCCCGCCGGAAGCGTCCCGCTGCGGTGCCTCCTGCAGGAACATGCGCGTGTCGATCGGCCGCGACACCGCGGCGCCGCGCCGCAGGAACCCCTTGTCCTCCAGGCTCGCGAGGTGGCGCGACACCGACGACGATGACCGCAGGCCGACGGCGTCGCCGATCTGGCGCGTGCTCGGCGCGTACCCGTACCGGACCACCCAGTCCTGGATCATGGCCAGGATCCGCTGCTGGCGCTGGGGCAGTGCGGCGGCGTCCAGGTCTCCGAACGCGTCGAGATCACGGTAGGCGGTCACGGACGGAATTGTAGGGGTGCGGCGGCGGGGACCACGGCCGGGAATCGCCGGTCAGCGCACGAGGGACCGGGCCGTCGGAGCCAGCACCAGCCGCTCGGCGGGCGCGGTGAGGCGTGCCCGCACCGATGCCCACGCCGCGGAGGCCGCCAGGCGCCCGTCATGGTCGCGAAGCGCGCCGGCGCTCGTGACGACCGCCAGCGAGACGACCACGTTCTCGCCCTCCCGGACCGGGAGCCTGGTGAACGTGTTCTCCGCCGGCTCCGTCACCAGGCACCCGATGGGCGTCGCCCCGGCCTCGGCCATCAGCGGATGGACGCGCTCGTCGATGAGCCGCACGACCTCGCCGGTGGCCGCCCGTTCCGGGTGGTGAACGGTTACGAGGACGCGCGACTCGGGACGCTCGGCGGATCCCGGACCGGGCCGCTCGGCGGCGACGGCGATGCCCCTCCCGGCATGCGCGGGGCGCAGCAGCAGGACGTCCGACGCGTCGACCATGGTCGCCGCCGCCGCGGGCCCGTGGGCCTTCCACGCGTCGCTCTCCAGGTAGAACGCGGTCAGCGCCCGATGCCGCTCGGCCATGCCGGCGAACCCGCGTATCCAGACGAAACGATCGGGGCGGTCCTCGTCGTGGAAGATGCCGATGACGCTCATCCCGACGGCTTCCTGCGTCTCGACGAACTCCCGCTCGAAGAGTCCGGTCAGCTCTTCCCGGCGGCCGGAATGCAGCGTGTACTGCCGGAGCTCGACGACGGGCGAGACGTCCTGCGGCTCGGCGGCGGGGATCGCGGACACGAACCCTCCTCTCGGCGGGCGCACCGCTCCTCGGCACGCCGGCACCGAGAGCGTGTCACCGACCGCTCCTGCGCTTCGAGTGGCAGGAAAGTCAATTTCCGCACGATTCCTGCCATAAGATGCCGTGCCATGGGCGCAGGATCCGTCGCGATCGCCGTCCTCGACGGCATGCCGCTGTTCGAGCTGACCATCGCGTTCGAGATGTTCGGCAGCCCGCGCCCCGACCTCGCCGATCCCTGGTACGACCTCCGCGTCTGCGGCATCGGGACCGGCGGCGCCCGCTCGGAGTACGGCTTCGCCGTCGAGACCCGCCACGGGCTGGACGAGCTGCCGAAGGCGGACACGGTGATCGTCCCGGCGCTCCCGTACGTCCACGTGCTCACCGATCAGCCGATTCCCTCCGAGCTGACCGACGCGCTCATCGAGGCATCCCGTGCGGGGGCCCGCATGGTGTCGCTGTGCACCGGCGCCTTCGCCCTGGCCGCCGCGGGCCTGCTCGACGGAAGGCGCGCCGCGACGCACTGGCTGTTCTCCGACGTCCTGGCGCGGCGCCATCCCCGGGTGCAGGTGGACGCCTCGGTCCTCTACATCGACGAGGGCGGCGTGCTCACCAGCGCCGGACGCAGCGCGGGCGTGGACCTGTGCCTGCACCTGCTCCGCTGCGACCTGGGCGCGGACGTCGCCAACCGGGTCGCTCGCCGTATGGTGCTGCCCGCCCACCGCGTCGGCGGGCAGGCGCAGTACATCGACCACGCGGTGCCCCGGCCCGGCGACGGCGGGCTCGGCCCCGTCCTGGAGTGGGCCTCCCAGCGTCTCGACCACCCGCTGACCGTGGCCGACCTCGCCCGCAGGGCAGGCATGAGCCCCCGGACGTTCGCCCGGCGGTTCGTCGCGACGACCGGGACCACGCCCCTGCAATGGCTCCTGGGCCAGCGTCTCGTCCACGCACGCAGGCTGCTGGAATCCACCGACCTTCCGGTCGAGCAGGTGAGCAGGCGCAGCGGCTTCGGCTCCGCCGCCAACATGCGGCGCCACTTCACCGCCCACGTGGGCGTCCCACCGACCGACTACCGCACCACTTTCCGCGCCGGACACGCGCCGGACGACCGGGCAGTGCGGCCCGGGCGCTGATCCGGGATCAGCACCCGGGCCACGATCTAGCGGAGCGGAGGCACGGCCCGCTGGGAGAGGCCCAAGGCGTACTCGGGCCACCAGACGCCGGCCGCCGGATCGACCACGCCGTACTCGGGGTCCTCCGGGCCGGCGGTGCCGCGGGTGCACTGGCCGTCGGACTCGCCGGGACGCTTGATCCAGAGGAAGGCGTCCACCAGGGGGTCACCGGTGCGTGTCGAGGGCCGGGCGCCGAGGCCGCGGCCCGGCGGGTTGCACCAGACCTGGGGATCGGTGTACTTGTCCGCCGGAGGCGTCCACGGCCCCTGGCCGTTGCGGCTGGTGTCCAGGACGAAGTGCGTGAGCGCACGCGCGTTGTCCGGAACGCCGGCCAGGTCGCTGTCCGAGCAGCCGGCCGCGCCCGTCTTCTGGCGGAAGCGCAGGCACTTGGACAGCCTGGTCCCGTACGAGACCAACTCCTCGGTCGACCGATAGTTGGAGACGTTCAGCGCGAAGCCGTCGGCCTTGGCGATACCGCCCTTGAGCAGGCGGCTGGCCATGCCGAGCTGGGCGCGAGGTTCGCCGTATCCGGCGTCGTAGTCCTCGAGCGGCTGCCAGTCCGAATGTCCGGAATCCACATACACACCGGTGCGCGGCAGCCGCTGCAGGGTGCGGATCGCGTAGTTGATCTCGCGGAAGCGCTCCTCGACCAGGGCGGGGTCCTCCGGCGTGCCGGTGGTGCCGCCCCCGCCCTCGTTGCACCACGGCTCGCTGGACAGCAGCGCCAGCCCGTCCGGCTCGACGATCACCACGGCGCGGCCGCCGCCGATCCCCTTCGCGAAGGCGTCGATCCAGGCGCGGTAGGCGGCCTCGGACGGAGCGCCGCCCGCCGAGTACTGCGAGCAGTCCCGGCCCGGCACGTAGTACGCGACCAGCGTCGGGACGGCGTGCTGCCTGGCCGCACCGGCCATCGTCCGCCGTACCGCCGTCCGCACCTCGGCGGGCGTGCCGCCGGTGAACCAGATCGCCTGCGAGACCTTGGACAGCGCCCGCATGTGCGCCGCGTCGGCGTCGCGCCCCGCGGCCGCCCAGATGTCGGCCTGCCGCCCCGCGTTGGTCGCGGGCTCGACGTAGAACCTGGCCTTTCCGGCCAGCGGATCGTCGTGTCCTAACGCCTGCGCCGGCGGCGCGAGAACCGCGACGAGGCCCGCCGTCGCGGCGGCGAGCATCCCGATGCGTCGTCTCATCCGGTACTCCAGAGTCTCGGGGTGGTGGAGGAGACGCACCCGAGACGTGCCCGCGGACACGCATGGGAGCGCTCCCATGCCCGGGAGTCTGAAGACCTCTGCGCGATCCGTCAACCCCCGCTAGTGTGCGGCCCACCCGTTCCAAGATCAGGAGTGTCCATGGCGTACCCGTTCGATCCGGAGCAGCCGCTGCCCGACCCGCCGTTGTGCTTGGGTCAGGGTTTCCGGACGGGGCGGGTGGCGGTGGAGGCTTGGAGGTAGCTGGTCACCATTTCCTCCATTTCGGCGGGGTCCATCACGTCTTCGATGCGGTCGAAGCCGTTCGGGGCTCGGCGTTCGACCTCCTCGATGACCTGCTCGGGGCCGCCCAGGCGGTTGCGGTGGACGATCTGGGCGGTGGCGGGGAGGCGGTCGTCCTGGTAGGAACGCAGGGCTTCGGCGGGGTCGGTGCGGGCCGCCAGGTGAGTGCTCAGGTTCACCGCGTCCAGGATGGCCTGGCCGGCGCCGTTCGAGCCCATCGGGTACATGGGGTGGGCGGCGTCACCCAGGAGGGTGACGCGGCCCCGCGTCCAGTAGGGGAGGGGGTCGCGGTCGCACATCGGGAACTCGAAGCGCTCGCGGGTGGCCTCGATCATGGCGGCGTGGTCGAAGAGGTCGGGCGCGAAGAGCTTGATGTGCTCGGCCAGGTCCGCCGGGTCGGCCGGGCGCGCCCAGTCCTGCTCGCTGGGCGGCGGGTCGCCGGGGCGGCCGATGACGACGCCGATGGCCCAGTTGGTGAGCTTGGTATCCGTGCCCGGCGCGATCGGGTAGACGACGAGCTTGGCGGTGTTGCCGCCGGCGATCACCATGGTGCGGCCGGTGCCGTATTCGGGCCATTCGGTGGCGCCGCGCCACAGCATCATGCCGCCCCAGCGCGGCGGGCCCTCGTCCGGGAACAGGGTCGACCGGACGGTCGAGTGGATGCCGTCGGCGCCGATGAGGATGTCCGCGCGCGCCTGCGAGCCGTCGGCGAAGTGGGCGGTCACCGCTTCGGAGTCCTGCTCGAAGCCGGTCAGGTGGTGGTTGGTGCGCACGGCGTCGGCGCCGAGCCGTTCCTCCACCGCGCGGTGGAGCATGCCTTGCAGGCGGCCGCGGTGCACGCTGATCTGCGGGTGGTCGAAGCCGGCGGCGAGTCCGCAGGGGCGGCGCATGATCTCGTGGCCCAGGCGGTGGGTGTAGACGAGTTCGCCGGTGCGGACTCCGATCTCGTCCAGCCGGTCCAGCAGGCCTAACGCGGCCAGTTCCTTGGTCGCGAACGGCAGCACGTTGATTCCGACGCCGAGCTCGCGGATCTGCTCCCCGCGCTCGTAGACCACGCAGCGGATGCCCTCGGCATGCAGGCGCAAGGCGGTGAACAGACCGCCGATCCCCGCTCCCACAATCGCGACGTTCACGGTTGCCTTCCTCATTGAGAGAGAGTGCCGGTTTCTGGTCGGTCTGTCGTTACGTCTGAGCGCACTCGCCTTTAGTCTGCGCGCACTGTTCGCGGAATTCGCGCGGTGAGAGGCCGTAGGCGTTGCGGAAGGCCTGGCTGAAATGCGATGCCCTGGTGAATCCCCACCGGGCCGCGATCGCGCTGATCGGGCGGGCGGCGAGCCGGGGGTCGGCAAGGTCGCGGCGGCACCGTTCCAGGCGGCGCTCGCGGATCCAGCCGGCAACGGTGTGCCCGTCCTGCTGGAAAAGCTTGTGCAGGTAGCGCAGGGAGATGTGGTGCGCCGCGGCGATCGATCCGGGGGTCAGGTTCGCATCGCCCAGGTTCGCCTGGACGAAGGCGTGGATCTCGGCCGTCAGCGCTCGCTGCCGAGTATGGGACGGCAGGTGGACGTCGAGCGCGTTGGCCAGCGCCACGGTCAGCACGTCGAGGGCGAGGGTCGACAGGCGGGCGGCGTCGGCCGGGCCGAGTTCGTCCATGCGGTGGGCGAGCTGCTGGAGGAACTGCGAGGACAGGGCGCCGATGCCCTGGTCGCCCGGGATCGAGACCGTGGTGAGTTGCCGCAGGTCCCGTTCAGGTAAAGGGAGCAACGAGCGGGGGAAACGCAGAAGCAGCACCCGGCTCTCCGGCACGTCCGGCAGGAACGAGGCCAGGTAGGGGAGCGAGGTGTCGTAGAACATCAGATCCCCGACGTTGAGCTCCACGCACCGGCCGTCCTGCTCCTTGAAACCGCCGCCTTTGACGAAGCAGCCCAGCTTGTACATTCCAGGGTCGGTCTGGCGGATGAGCTTGGGCGTGCGGTGGATCGAGTGCGGCATCGTGGTGATCAGCGTCGCCTGCACGGGACCGAAGTCGCTGACGCCGACCTGAGCCTGAAACCGGGGTTCCCACCGCGGATCGCAGCGTAAGTCGTAGGGCGCGTATAACTTCCCGTTGAGCTCGTGCCAGAAGGCGAACCGCTCCTCCGCCGGAACGTCGGCGGTGCTGATCACATCCATGACCCACCACAGTGTCGGCGCGGGGTCGACCCAGCATCGCCCGGCCGATCCTCGAACGCAACCGCCGTTCCCTGAACGCGATCGGTCAGCGGAAGTCGAGCAGGCGGGCCAGTCCCTCCAGGAGGTCGCCGGTGGCGGTGGCCAGGGAAAGGCGGACCCAGCCTTCGCCCTGCGGTCCGAAGGTGGTGCCGGGGGCGACGGCCACGTGCCGCTGCTGGAGGAGACGGATGGCCCAGTCCGACACGTCGCCGCCGGTGAGGGAGGAGACGTCCGCCCAGAGGTAGAAGGCCCCCTCCGGCCGGAGGTAGGGCAGCCCCGCCTTGTCGAGGACGGCCGCGGCGGCGTCGCGGCGTTCGAGGTAGGCGCCGCGGGCGGCCTCGACCTGGTCCTGGGGTCCGGTGAGCGCGGCGAGCGCCCCGTACTGGGCGGGGGCGTTGACGCAGGCGACGAGGGGTTCCTGGAGCTTGGCGCAGACGGCGGCGAGGGCGGGCGGGACGACGAGGTAGCCGACGCGCATGCCCGTCATCGCGTAGGTCTTGGAGAAGCTGAAGGCGCCGAGCACGCGCCCGTCGGTGTCGAACGCGCCGGGGCTGACGTGCGGGGCGCCGAACGTGATCGCCTCGTAGCACTCGTCCGAGACGAGCCAGAGGTCGTGGCGGCGGGCGAACTCCACGAGGCGCCGGACGTCGGCCTCGGGTTGGACGGCGCCCAGCGGGTTGGACGGGGAGTTCAGGACGATCGCGCGGGTGCGGGGCGTGACCAGGGCGTCCAGGGCGCCGGCGTCCGGGATGAACCCGCGCTCGGGACGCAGCCCGTACCGGACGGGGACGGCCTGGAGGAGCTGGACGACCATCGCGAAGTTGGGCCAGCCGGGGTCGGGGATGAGCACCTCGTCGCCCGCGGAGACCACGGAGGACAGGGCCAGGTGCAGTGCCTGCATCCCGCCCGCGGTGATGATGACCTGCTCGGCCGGGACCTGGATGCCGTTGCGCTCGGCGAGCTTGGCGGACAGCGCCTCGCGCAGCTCGCCGACTCCGGCGTTCGGGACGTACCGGGTGCGGCCCGCCGCGTACGCCTCCTCCGCGGCGGCGAGGACGTGCGGCGGGGTCGGGAAGCTCGGCTCGCCGACGTGCAGGCCGATGACCGGGTCCTCCAGACGCCACGCCATGTCCATGATCGCGCGGATGCCGGAGCGGGGCATCTGCTCGGCGCTGGGGGCGACGGACGGCATCAGGCCTCCTTGAGGGTCGGGAGCAGGGTGAGGGCGGTCCCGCCGTGCAGGGCGGCCCTCTCGGACGGGGACAGGCCGGGCAGCGCATGGTCGGCGAGGCGCAGCAGCTCCGCCGGGCCGGGGACGTCCCTGGTCCAGGGATGGTCCGAGGCCCACAGCATGCGGTCCGGGCCGTAGGCGCCGGCGAACGCCCGGATCACGGGGAACAGGTCGGGGTACGGCGGTGCCTGGCGCGACAGCGCGTACTGCCCGGAGAACATCAGGTAGGTGTGCGGGTGCCGGGCCAGGTCGAGGACGGTCTCCACGACGGACGGCGGGAAGGGGTCGTCGAACGCGGGCCGGCCGTGCTCGTCCACGCGCATGCCGTGCGGCGCGAAGCCCAGGTGGTTGAGGACGATCCGCAGGTCGCCGACCGTGCCGGGCAGCTCGCGCAGCAGCGGGAGCTGGGACGGTGGCAGATAGGACCACAGCGGCAGGCCGCGGTCGGCCAGTTCCCTCAGGACGGGCAGCATCGGCGACTCGGCGAGCGGGCGGGACGGGTCGCCGAGCCACTGCGTGCGCAGCCCCGAGAAGCCCCGGTCGAGGCGCGCGTGGAGCGTCTCGACGGGGTCGGCGGGGCCGAGCCCCTGGGTCGCGCGGTCGGCGACGGCGATGGCGGCGAACCGTCCCGGGTGGGCGGCGACCGTCTCCGCGACGTAGTCGTCCTCCGGGCCGAGCGGGACGAGGACCGCCCGGTCGATGCCCGCCTCGGCCATCACGGCGAGCAGGTCCTCGGCGGGCGCGTCCCGGCCGGCGGGCGCGAGGGCGTCGACGGTCCGCGGGTGGACGGAGGCGGGGCGGAAGATGTGCAGGTGGGCGTCGACGATCATGAGCGGGCCTCCGCGACCTGGGCGGCGACCCGGGCGGCCCGTCCGGCGATCAGCGGGACGTCGTCCTCGGACGGCGCGGCCGGGACCAGGTCGGAGCCGAGGCCGACCGCGGCGGCCCCCGCGTCCAGCCAGGCGCCGACGGCGTCGTGGCGGATGCCTCCGGTCGGGACGAAGGCCGTGCCCCGGAACGGCCCGTGCAGCGCGCGCATGTACGGGACGCCCAGCGGCCCCGCCGGGAACAGCTTGATGAGGCGGGCGCCGGCGTCCAGGGCGGTCGCGACCTCGGTGGCCGTGCCCGCGCCCGGCAGCGGTTCCAGGCCCGCCGCGAGGACGGCCCGGATGAGCGGCGCGTCCGTGTGCGGGCTGACGCAGTAGAGGGCGCCGTGCTCGGCGGCCAGCCGCACCTGGTCCGGCGTGCGGACCGTCCCGGCGCCGAGGAGCGCGTCCTCGGGGAGCGCGGCGCGCAGGTCGCGGAGGGCGGCGGGAGCGCCGGGATGGTCGAAGGTGATCTCCATGGCGGTCAGCCCGGCGCCGTACAGGGCCCGCCCGACCGGCACGGCATGGCGGTGGTCGGTCAGCCGCAGGATCGCGACGGCGCCCGCCGCGCGGATCCCGTCGATGACGTCGCTCATCGCAGGATCCTCCGCGCCGGGGCGCCGCGGCGGGCGAGGTCGGCGGGACGGATCGTGCAGGCGTCCCCGGGCAGGGTGTGCTGGAACGCGCCGGCCCAGGCGGCCTTGTCCACGGCCGTCGCGAGGTCGTCGCCGGTCAGCAGGGAGGCGAGCAACACGCCGAAGGCCGCGTCGCCCGCGCCGAAGGGGTCCACCACGTCGGCCTCGTAGGTCGGGCTCGCGACCTCGCCCCCGGCGGTGACCGCGGCGACGCCGGTCGCCACGCGCCGCCCGGTGAGCTGGGCGGTCTCGCGCAGCACGACGGTGTCGCAGCCGAACTCCTCGATCGCCCGATGGGCGAGCGCGACCTGACCCGCGTCCGGGTCCGCGGAGGGGAGCAGCCGCAGGAGGTCCTGGTGCCCGGCGAGCAGGACGTCCACGGACGGCACCAGGCGCCGCAGCACGGGGACGGCCTGCTCCCACGTCCACAGCCTGGAGCGGTGGTTGACGTCGAACGCGGTGCGGGCGCCGGCGGAACGGGCCGCGGCGAACAGAGCCTCGGCCGCGGCGGCGGGCCCGGCGCCGAGCGCGCAGGTGATGCCGCTGCACACGACGGCGCCGGCGCCCGCGACGGCGTCCTTCCAGTCGAAGGAGTCCGCGGCCAGCCGGGTCATCGCGGTACCGGAACGGTCGTAGAGCACCTCCGACGGCCGGGGGTGCGCGCCGTGCTCGACGAAGTAGAGCGGCGCGCGGGCGTCGCCGTCCCAGTCGACGCGCGGGACGACGCCGTGCGCGCGGGCGTGGGCGGCGACCCGGCGGCCGAGCGGGTTGTCGGCGAGGCGGGTCAGCCAGGTCGCCGGCAGGCCGAGCCCGGCGGCGCCGATGAGCACGTTCATCTCCGCGCCGCCGACATGGACGCGCAGGTCGCCCGCCTGGTCCAGGCGCTCGTGCCCCGGCGCGGACAGCCGGATGAGCGACTCGCCGAGCCCGACGACGCGCGGCGGCGGGTGGCCCGGGGAGGCGGGACGGGAGGGAGCGGGTTCATTCACGGGTGGACCTCGGGACGAACAGGGCCGCGGCGGCGAGGATGACGACGCCCCGGATCAGGTCGGACGCGGTGGCGGGGAACTGCAGCAGCGTGAACGAGCTCTCCACGAGGGCGAGCAGGGCCACGCCGCCGAGCGTCCCGGCGAGGCTGGCGCGCCCGCCGAGCAGCGACGCGCCGCCGACCACGACGACGGTGATGGCGGACAGTTCCAGGCCCTGCCCGGCGCTGGGCGAGCCGATGGTGGCGCGGGCGGCGAGCATGACGCCGGCCGCCGCGGCGAGGGTCCCGGCGATGACGAACGCGAGGACGAGCGTGCGGCGGACGGGCACCCCCGCGGACCGGGCGGCCGCCGCGTCCCCGCCGACGGCGTGCACGTGCCGCCCGAACCGGGTGCGGTGCAGCAGCACGGCGACGATCAGTGCGGCCACCGCGAGGACGGCGAGGGCGAGCGGGAACGGCCCGAAGCGGCGCATCCCGACGTCCGCGAGGGCCCGGGTGACCTGCCCGGACGGCGTCGTGCTGATCATGAACGCGACGCCCTGGATCAGGTAGAACGTGGACAGCGTGACCACGAACGCCGGGATCCGCGTGTTCGCGACGATCAGCCCGTGCACGGCGCCGATCGCGGCGCCGAGCACCAGCATGCCGATGATCGTCGGGATCGTGCGGATCGGGTAGCCGTCGATGAGCATCGCCGTGAGCAGCGCGGACAGCGTCGCCGTCGACCCCACCGACAGGTCGATCCCGCCGGTGAGGACGACCATGTGCTGGCCGAGCGCGACCAGCCCGAGCACGACGGTCGCGGTGAGCACGTTGGCGATGTTGGCCGGCGTCCAGAACCCGCCGGGGTCGGCGACGGTCAGGCCCGCGACGATGAGCGCGACGATCGTCCAGGCGGCGAGCCCGGTCCGCGCCGCCCCCGACAGCACGGTCGCGAGCCGCTCCCGAGCAGGCATGCCCGCGGCGGGCGCGCTCACCGCGGTCACGACGCCACCTCCTGCTCTGTGCCAAGCGCCAGATGCATGATGCGCTCCTCGTTGATCTCGTCTCCGGTCAGCTCGCCCGCGACCCGGCCGCCGCGGCACACGAGCACCCGGTGGGCGAGGCCGGTCACCTCCGGCAGCTCGCTGGAGGCGAACACGACGGCGAGGCCCTCGGCGGCGAGCCCGGCGACTATCCGGTAGATCTCCGCCTTGGCGCCGATGTCGATGCCGCGGGTCGGCTCGTCCAGCAGCAGCACCCGGGGGCGGGTGCGCAGCCACTTCGCGAGGACGATCTTCTGCTGGTTGCCGCCGGACAGCTGCCCGGTCGGCTGCTCGGGGCCCGACACGCGGATCCCGAACCGCTCGCGCTCCTCCTCGAACGCCTCCCGCTCGCGCGCGGACGACAGCCAGCCGCCGGGCGACACGGCGGCGATGCTGGACAGCGTCGTGTTGGCGCGGACGGGCAGGTCGAGCACCAGCCCCTCCGTCTTGCGCTCCTCGGGGACGAGCACCACCCCGGCCCGCATCGCCGCGTGCAGGGAGGCGCGGACGGGGGTCCCGCCGACGCTCACCGTCCCGGCGGCGCGGGGCCGGACGCCGGCGAGCGTGCGGAGCAGGCGGCTGCGGCCCGAGCCGAGCAGCCCGGCGACGCCGACGATCTCGCCCGCCCGCACGGACAGGTCGAGCCCCGGCCCGGCCGCGCCCGGCCCCGCGGGCAGCAGGCCGCGGACGCTCAGCACCTCGCCGTCACCCGGTTCGGACAGGGCGGGGAAGACGGTGTCGACGTCCCGCCCGACCATCTCGCGGACGATCCGGCCGACCGGGTACTCCGCCGCCGGCCCGGTGGAGACGAGCCGCCCGTCGCGCAGCACGGTGACGTCGTCGGCGAGGGCCCGCACCTCCTCCAGCCGGTGCGTGATGTAGATGATCGCGACACCGTCCGCGGCGAGCTCGCGGACGACGGCGTGCAGCGCGTCCAGCCCGCCGCCGGACAGCAGGGCCGACGGCTCGTCCAGCAGCAGCACGCGGCTGCCCCGCACCAGCGCCCGCGCGATCTCGACGAGCTGCTGCGCGGCGGCGGACAGGGTGCCCGCCCGCGTGCGCGGGTCGAGGTCGCCGAGCCCGGCGCGGCGCAGCGCGGTGCGGACGGTGTCGCGCTGCCGGTCGCGGTTCAGCAGCCCGCGCCGGCCGACCTCCTGGCCGAGCATGACGTTGTCGAGGACGGACAGCTCCGGCAGGACGGTCAGCTCCTGGTACACCGCGGTGACGCCCTGCGCGAGCGCGTCGCGGGGGTCGTGCAGCCGGACCGGCGCGCCGCCGATCCTCAGCTCGCCCGCGTCCGGCGGGTGGTTCCCGGTCAGGATGCGCACGAGCGTGGACTTCCCGGCGCCGTTCTCGCCGAGCAGGGCATGGACCCGTCCGGCGCGGCAGACGAGGTCCACGCCGTCCAGCGCCGTGACGCCGGGGAACCGCTTGACCAGGCCGCGCGCCTCCAGCGCCGGGGCGGTCGAATCGGGGCTCGTCATCGTTCCGCCTCCCTTCAGCAGAGCTTGAGCTTCTTGAGCAGGTCCGCCGGGAGGGCGGAGGGGACGGCGAGGTCGTCGCTGCACTCGGGGCGCACGTACCGCGCGATCTGCTCGTCGGTGAACACGGCGGCGTCCACGTTGACCTGGCTCGCGACCTTCTTGCCGGCGAGGACGTCCAGCGCCGTGTCGAGGCACTGCGCGCTCTGCTCGGGCGGGAAGGCGCTCAGCGCGAACGGCACGTTCTTGCCCTGGACGGCCTTGAGGAAGGCGTTCGTCACGTCGCCGGTCAGCGGCGGCACGGGTTTGCCCGCCTGGCTGTAGGCCTCGTACACGCCGAGGTCGGTGATGGCCGAGTCCGACCAGATCGCCTTCAGGTCGGGGTGGCGGGCGAGGAGCTGCGCCGCGACGGTCTTGGCCTTGGTGGCCGACCAGTCGGTGTTCTGCTTGGCGACGACCTGGATGCCCGGGTACCTGCTCGCGAAGATCTTCTCGGCCTGCTTCTTCGGCAGTTCCGCCGTCGGCACGCCCGCGATCCCGGACAGCATCGCGATCTTGCCCTTGCCGCCGATCCGCCGCGCGATCCACTCGGCCCACAGCGTGCCCTGCAGCTCGTAGTCGCGGGTGACGGTGCTGACCGCGCCGGACCCCGGGCCGAGCCGTCCCGAGCACACCACGACGGGGATGCCCTGGCTCGCGGCGGCCCGGACCTGCCCGGTGATCGCGTCCCCCATCGGCACCACCACGAGGGCGTCGGGGCGCTGCGCGACGAGCTGCTGGACGTTGTCGACCTGCTTGTTCACGTCCCCGTTCGCGGACGCGTAGAGGACGTTCGCGCCGCGCTGCTCCGCGCGGTACTTGAAGGCCTCCTCGTTGGTGGTGGCCCACGCGTTCGTCGGCCCCTGCGCCGCGAACGCGACTCGGTAGCCCTTCTTCGGGCGGTCCTTGGCGAAGCGGCCGGTGTCGATCTGGCAGACCTGGGTCCCCGCGGCCGGGGTCAGGCCCGGCAGGCCGATCGCCTCGCCGGCCTTGCGCCAGCTCTGCGCGTACTGCTGCCGGAACGACTCGGCGACCGGGCCGCTGCAGTCGGCGGCGGCGCCGAGCCCGGTGCCCGGCGACTCCCGCTCGGTGCTGCACCCGGCCAGCACGAGCGCGCCCGCGGTGACCGCCGCCACGGCGGCCCTGGGGAGACGGAACGGCACGGGGACGACCTCCTCGAAGCGTTGGCGGAGGGTGCGGCGGCGGCGCGTGCCGGACGGGCCGGTCCGGCGGCGTCCCGGGGCGCTCATCGGGTGCCCGCCGGGGCCGGTCCGCGCTGGCGCAGCCACGTGGCCAGCAGGATCGCCGCGCCCTGGACGGCGAGCTGCCCGCCCGTCCCGGCGCCGAGCTGGATCATCCAGACGATCAGCACCGCGAGCAGCGCCACGCCGAGGACGGTGTGCCCGATATGGCCCTTGCCGCCGCTCAGCGCGACGCCGCCGATGACGGCCGCGGCGAGCGAGTTGAGGTCCAGGCTGCGCGACAGCTGGGCGTCGACGTGCCCGGCGTAGCCCGCGCTGATCAGCCCGGCCAGGACCGCGAGCAGCGCGCTGGCGACGTAGCCGGCGGCGATGACCCGTCCGGTGCGGATGCCCGACAGCCGCGCGGCCCGCGGGTTCGCCCCGGTCGCGTACAGCCGCCGCCCGGCGCTCGTCCGGGCGAGCACGACGGCCGCGACCGCGGCGATCGCGGCGAACACCCACAGCGGTGTCGGGACGCCGAGGACGCGGCCCGACCCGAGCGTCTGCACCGCGTGCGGGATGTCGCCCGCCGCCGCGCCCCGCGTCCACGCCGTGATGCCGCCCTGGACGAGGACGAACACCGCGAACGTCGCGACGAACGGCGGAACGCCGCGCAGCACGACCAGGCCCGCGTTCACCGCGCCGATCGCGATGCCGGCCAGCGCGGCGAGCAGCAGCGCGGCGGGCAGCCTCCCGCCGTCCCCGTCGGTCTGCGTCGCGACGATGACGGTCGTCAGTCCCATCACCGCGCCGACCGACAGGTCGATGCCGCGGCCGAGCAGGACGACCGTCTGGCCGACCGCGGTCACGCCGATCAGGCCCGCCTGGAACAGCACGAGGCGCAGGTTCGCCTCGGAATAGAAGCCGGGGGTCAGCAGGGCGGCGGCGACCAGCACCAGCGCCAGGCCGCTCAGCGGCATCAGCGTGCCGGCCGGGGCGAACCGCGCGGCCCGTCCGGCGGTCAGGGTCGTCATGGACCCTCTCCTCTCTCGCGTCCCCCGACGTGTACTTCCTCTTGGCCGACTGGCGCGCAGAAGGCGGCGGCGACGCCTGCGTACAGGTCGACCGCGCCGCGGAGCGCGCCGATCGAGACCCACTCGTCGGCGCCGTGCGCCCGGCGCAGCAGCCCCGGCCCGAACGCGGGCAGCACCGGAACGTTCCACGCCGGTTGCAGGAAGGCCGCGTCGGTCGTGCCGGGGAACATCGCGTCCGGCGGCGTCCGGCCGAGCACCGCCCGGCACGCGGCCCGCACCGCCTCCGGCAGCGGGCCGGACGGGTCCGACACCGTGCCGGGCAGGTAGCCCTGCTCGTCGAACTCGACCTCCAGGTTCGCGCCGGTGCGCGCCGCGACCTCGGCGACGAGCTCGGTGACCGGCCGCCGGACGTCGTCGCGTCCCGTCCCGGGCAGGAGCCTCACCTCCGTGTCGACGCCCATCCGCCCCGGCAGGACGCCGAACCCGACGCCGCCCCGGAACGCCAGCGCGGTGTTCACGGTCGTCGTCCACCCCTGGATGCCGTACGGGTCCTCCGGGGACGGGATGGACAGCCCGGCCAGCGCCACCGCCGCGTGCGCCGCGTCCACCCCGGCGTTCCGCGTGCCCGCCGCGCCGGACAGGCTGGAGTGGCCCTGCCGCCCGTACGCGACGGCCCGGAGACGGGCGATGCCGCGGCTGCCGAGGTGGAGCGTGTCGTAGTCGTCCTCCAGGCCGCCGGGCTCGCCGATGAGGACGGCGTCGGCGCCGAGGTCGCGGCCCGCCTCGGCGAGGTACTGGGCGCCGTGGTAGGCGCCGTCCTCCTCGTCGGCGGTGAACAGCAGGGACAGGCGTCCCGTGCGGAGCGCGCCGCCGCGCGCAAGGTTCCGCGCGGCGAGCACCATGGCGGCCAGCGCGCCCTTCATGTCCGCCGAGCCGAGCCCGTACAGGCGGTCGCCGGAGACCTCGGCGCCGAGCGGGTCCACCGACCAGGCCGCGTCGCCGATCGGCTTGGTGTCCATGTGGCCGCACAGGACGAGGTGCCGACCGCCCGGACCGAAGTCGAGGGTGAGGAGCAGGTTGGGGCGGGCGCTGGAACTGGAACGCTCCAGCACGGTCGGCGCGGGCAGCCCGGCGTCCACCGCCAGCTCCGTCAGCGCCGCGGCGACCGCGCGCTCGTCCCCGCCCGGGTTCGGGCTCGGGATCCGGATCAGCGCCCGCGCCATCTCCACGACGTCGCCACCCGCATGGGACCGGACGGTCACTTGTAGCGCTCCGCCCAGTCGTTGCCCTGCCAGGTCTTGAGGTCGACCGGCTCCAGGCGGAACAGCCAGCGCGGCTTGTCCAGCGTCGGCTCCAGGTAGCGGGGGCCGTTCTCGCCCAGGTAGCGGACGCTCATCCGCTCGGCGATCGGCAGCCACTCGCCGTCCAGGCAGGGCTCCTCCACGAGGTGCGCCCGGCACTGCGCCACGACCTTGCGCTGCGTCCCCGCCTCGTCCACGGTGATCGCGCAGCGCCCGTCCCTCGCGAGGTGGCGGCCCCAGGCGGAGCGCTCCCGCGGGACGACCCAGAACGACGAGCCGTCCCACTCGTGCCAGCAGGGCACCACGTACGGCCAGCCGTTCTCGTCCAGGCAGGCGAGCCGGGCGATCTGGCCCTCGGCGAGGAAGGCCGCGACCTCGCCGGCGGCCAGCCTCCCGACGGTGCCGCGCCAGCTCTCGTCGGCGCCGGACGGCGCGGGGGCAGCCTCGCTCATGAGACCTCCTTGGTGTCGTGTCCTGCGGTGCGGTGGCCCAGCCGCGCGGACAGCTCCGCGGCGGCCTCCAGGGCCAGCTCGGCGATGGCGGGCAGGTCCTCCCGCGGGAACCGGTAGGCCGGGGCCGACACCGACAGCGCCGCGACGGCCGTCCCGGTGTGGTCGAACACGGGGACGGCCACGCACCGGACGCCGTCCTCGTTCTCGATCTCGTCCACGGCGTAGCCGCGCCGCCGGGTGGCCGCGAGCTCGGCGGCGAGCGCGTCCGCGTCGGTGATGGTGTTGGGCGTGCGCGCGGTCAGCGGCCCGTCCAGGACGGCGCGGACGGTGGCCTCGTCGGCGTGGGCGAGCAGCGCCTTCCCTATGCCGGTCGAGTACAGCGGGTTCACGCTGCCGACGACCGCCGCGGGCCGCACCGCCTGCGGGCTGTCGCTCTTGGCGATGTACAGCACCTGCAGCCCCTGCCGGACGCCGAGGTAGCAGGTCTCGCGCGTCCGCTCGGTGAGCCCGCGCATGAGGTCCTCGGCCCGCTCGCGGACGTCCAGCCGGTGGAGGAAGCGCTGCCCCCACACCGCCGCACGCGGCCCGAGCTCGTACCGGCCGGCCGCGTCGGTGCGCAGCAGTTCGCTCCCGCAGAGCACGTCGAGCAGGCGGAGCACCGTGCCGCGCGGGACCCCGCTGGCCTCCACGAGGTCGGTGAGGCGCTGCGGCCCGGCCTCGGCGACGAGGTCGACGAGCGCCAGCCCCTTGACGAGCGCCTTGGCGGTGCCCGTGGCCTCCCGCAGCACTTTGGACTCGACGTCCATTCCCGTTCTGGACATAGCGCCCATTCCTAGCAGACCGCCTCTGACCTGTGCAAGAGCGAGGCCCTCCCTCGCTCGTCGCGCGGACTGAGAGGATGATCGGCATGGGAGATTCCGACGAGGCCTACCGCCGGCGCACCGCCCGCGTGCTGCTGGTGGACGCCGCCGACCGCGTCCTGCTGTTCCGCTGGCCGAAGGTCGCCGGCCGGCCCGAGACGGGCTACTGCTGGATCACCCCGGGCGGAGGCGTCGAGCAGGGCGAGACGCTGCGCGCGGCCGCGGTCCGCGAGCTGCGCGAGGAGACCGGCCTGAGCGTCACTGCCGACGACCTCGGCCCCCAGATCGCCCTCACCTCCGGCTACGCGGACCTCGGCTGGGCCAAAGGGCTCTTCCGTGACGACTTCTTCCTGGTCCGCACAGCCGCCCACGACATCGACACCGCGGGGTTCACCCCGATGGAACGCGAGCATGTCGGCGCCCACCGCTGGTGGACGATCAAGGAACTGGTGAGCGCGGAGGACGCGGTCTACCCGCTCAAGCTCGCGGACCTCCTCACCGATCTCCTCGCGGGGCGCATCCCCACCGCCCCGGTCCGCCTCCCCTGGCACCACTGACGCACGCTCACGCCGGGACCGCCAGGCGCAGCGCCCGGTCGGGGTCGGCGGACCAGACGGCGCCCTACCGGACGTCGTGATCCGTTCCCTCGCCGACCTCCCCGCCGCGCTCGCCGATCACCGCGAGTGGGCCGAACGGTAGCGCGAGGGCGCGATCCCGTACATGTCGACGAAGGCCTGGCGCAGCGTCTCGGCCGACCCGAACCCGCAGCGCCGCGCCACGCTCGTGATCGGGTGCGTCGTCGTCGCCAGCAGGTGCGCGGCCGCCTCGGTGCGGGCCTGCCGCACGTACCGTCCCGGTGTGCGACCGAGGTGCTCGAGGAACAGCCGGGTGAGGTGGCGCTGGCTCACCCCCGCCAGCGGGGCCAGGGCGGCGGTGCTCAGGTCGCCGTCGAGGTTGCTCGCGACGTGGTCGGTGATCCGCCGGACGAGGCTGTGCTCGGGCGGTGGCGAGGTCGCGACGAACATGCTCATCTGCGCCTGGTTGCCCGGGCGCTGCAGGTAGGCCACCACTAACCGCGCCACGCCGCGTGCGAGCTCCGGTCCGTGGTCCTCCTCGATGAAGGCCAGCGTCAGGTCGAGCGCGCTGGTGACCCCGGCCGAGGTCGCGACGTGGCCGTCCCGGATGTAGATCGGCTCGGGGTCGAAGGTGACCCGCGGATACGCCTTGGCGATCTTGTCGACCCACATCCAGTGCGTGGCGGCGTGCCTGCCGTCGAGCAGGCCGGCCGCGGCCAGCACGGCGGAGCCGGTGCACACCGACGCGACCCGGCGGCTCTCCCTGGCCAGCCGGCGCACATGCCCGACGAACCGCTGGTCGGCCGCGGCCTCCCGGTAGCCCAGCCCGCCCGACACGATCAGCGTGTCCAGCGGCCCCTTGAGCCGTTCGAGCGACTCCTGCCCGTGCAGCGTCATCCCGTCGCTGCAGGTGATCGGCGCGCCTCCCGGGGTGGCCAGGCGTACCCGGTAGGGCGGGTTCGCACCCCAGTTCGCCTCGTCCAGCGTCGAGGTGACGCAGGCGATGTCCAGCAGCTGCGCCCGGTCGTATCCGACGACCACCATCAGCCGTTCGTCCACACGCAGACTCTATGTCGAAGGACGGGGGCGCCAAGTTTTCGGACATCGTCCTCACGTTCCGTTGCCGCACGCGAACCGGCTCACGAAAAGTGAAGGCATCGACTCTTCGAAGGAGAATTCCGATGTCCGAGCTCCGCGTTCACAACCTCGCGATCTCGCTCGACGGCTTCGCGACCGGTGAGGGCCAGGCCCCGGACGCGCCGTTCGGGCACGCCGGCGAGCGCCTGCACGAGTGGATGTTCGCCACCCGGTTCTGGTTCGAGATGGGCGGCGGTCAGGGCGGCAGCGTCGGCGCCGACAACGCGTTCGCCGAACGGCACGGGACGGGCATCGGCGCCGAGATCATGGGCGCCGGCAAGTTCGGCCCGCCGAACTGGCAGGACGACCCCGACTACAAGGGCGCCTGGGGCCCCAACCCGCCGTTCCACACACCGGTCTTCGTCCTCACCCACCGGCCCCGGCCCTCCATCGAGATGGAGGGCGGCACCACCTTCCACTTCCTGGACGCCCCACCTGCCGAGGCCCTCAAGGTGGCCCAGGAGGCCGCGGACGGCCAGGATGTGCGCCTGGGGGGAGGGCCCACGGTGGTCCGCGAATTCCTCACCGAGGGGCTGGTCGACCACATGCACGTGGTCCAGGTCCCGCTCCTGCTCGGCCGAGGCGTCCGGCTCTGGGACGGACTGGAGTCACTGGAAGAGGTCTACGACATCGAGGCGACCTCCACGCCAAGCGGCGTCACCCACCTGACCTTCACCGCCAGGCGCCGGTGACCCGTGGACGCCTTCATCAAAGAGGTGGCGTCGTTGGTCGCCAGTGTCGACGACGAGCACGAGATCACGAAGCGCGTCGCAGCCCGACTATCGGACCTGCTGGCCAGCGATTACCGGCTTCCCTCGGAGCTCACCCGGCCGCTGGACGACCACCATGCCAACTACCCGCTCTACATCGCCCCTGACGACAGCTGGTCACTGGTGTGCGTCGTCTGGGACGTAGGCCAACGCACACCCGTCCACGGGCACGAGACGTGGGGCGTCGCCGGCATCTACGCAGGCGCCGAACGCGAGGTCCGCTACGTCAAGCCCGAGGCGTCAGAGCCGAGCAAGCCCCCGGACGCCGGCCGGTGAGCACGTCTGGGAACGCGGACAGGTCACCGTGTGCTGCACGACCGACGACGACGTCCACGCCGTCACGGCCGTAGGCGACGAACCCACCGTCGGAATCCACGTTTACGGAGCCAACATAGGCACCATCTCCAGGCCGCTGTACGACCCAGCCACCGGAGAAGTCCAATGGTTCACCTCCGGCTGGGACACCCCACCAAGTCAGTTCAGCTAGCCCATGCGCGGGGCTTTTCGGAGTTTGGTTAGTACTACGCCTTGGATGAGGTCGGTTTCTAGGGGGCCGAAGTGCCGGGAGTCGTAGCTGTCTTCGGCGTCGCCGACGACGAAGACGTGGCCGGGAGGGACGGGGACGCCGCCTGGTGCGGTGTCGCCCGGGAGGGCCACGACGCGCTTCAGCACCAGGGACGGACCGTTGCGGGAGCCGGTCGGGTTCAGCGCCTCCGGCAGGCGGACGAGCACGACCACGTTCTTCACCAGGGCGCGGGGCCCGCGGCGGGCGACCAGGACCCGGTCGCCGTGGTGGAACGTCGGGTGCATGCTGCCTCCCCGAACCGTGACGATGAGGAGGGTGATCCTGGCGGCGACGACGCAGCCGCTCGCCGCCGCCAGGATCACCAGGAGCACGGCCATCTGCCTCCGTTCATTTCCACGGTCGCGGCGGCCGGCAAGGACGGTCGGTCCGCATGCCTTTCAGACTTGAGTGCGGTGCGGGCCGTGGCCCGCGTCGGTGTGGCGGCTCAGTGCCTCAGCACTTGCCGTTGAATTGTGCGTAACAGCCGTCTGAGGGGTTGCTGCTTCTCGGGCAGGTCCGGAACCAGAAGGTGCTGTTGCCCACGAGGCAGCAGTTCCAGTCGCTGCAACGATCGGTGCAGCGGTCGACCTGGCACGTCTTGTAGGCCCAGGCGTCCGTTTCCGGGAGGATCAGCGACAGCGCCTTGTCAGCGAGCCGCTCGATGCTCTTGATCATGGCTTTCTTCCTTTCCATCGAATGTGCCGAGCAATGCGGACCGACCGTTAGCGGTTGTTGCGTCGCCGTAGCCTTCGGCTTGCAGGGCGAAGAGCCGGGCGTACAGGCCGTTCGCCCGGCAGAGATGTGAGTGGGGGCCTTGCTCCGCGATCCGGCCGTCCGAGAGGACGACGATCAGATCCGCCTCGCGCACCACGTTGAGCCGGTGCGAGACGAGCAGGGTCGTGCGCCCAGCGCGGTGCTCGTCCAGCCGCCGGTGCATGCGGTGCTCGGCCTCGGCGTCCAGCCCGGCGCTGGGCTCGTCCAGAATGAGCAGGTCGTGGTCGTCCCGCAGCAGCGCGCGGGCGAAGGCGACCCGCTGCCACTGGCCGCCGGACAGGACGACGCCGGCTTCCGGATCGTCGCCGTCCTCCGTCTGGAAGGCGCGGCTGAGCAGCGTGTCGTAGCCGCGCGGCATCGCCTTGATCTGCGCGTGGACGCCGGCGGTGCGGGCCGCCCGCTCGATCCGAGGCCGCTCGTGGAGCGCGGGCGGATCACCGACCCCGATGTTCTCGGCGGCGGTGAGGTCGTAGGTCATGAAGTCCTGGAACAGCGCGCCGATCCGCCGGCGCAGTTCGGCCACCGGCACCTGGCGGATGTCGACGCCGTCCCAGAGGATCGCCCCTCGGGTCGGGTCGTAGAACCGGCACAGCAATTTGATGAGCGTGCTCTTGCCCGCGCCGTTCAGGCCCACGAGCGCGACCGAGGCGCCCACCGGAACGGTCAGATCGACTCCGCGCAGAATCCATGGATGCGCGTCGTCGTAACGGAACCAGACGTCCCGCAATTCGATGCCAGAACGCAAGGGCTTCACGTGGGCGCCGGTCGGCGGCCCGGGAAAGTCGTCCGGGGCACCGACCACCTCAAGATGGTGACCCAACGACAGGAGCGCCTGGTGAGCGGCGCCGATGCCGCTGACCAGCGCGGCCAGCGCCGCCTGCACCCCTGCCACCGCGGCGGCGAACGCCGAGACGTCCCCCACGCTGAGCCGCCCGTGGGACGCGGCGCGCACCGCCCAGAGAAGCCCGGCTCCGGCGATGACGCCCCCGGCCAAGGCCAATACCGCCTGCACGAGTGCGGTCCGTTTGTCCAGCCGGCGCTCGCCGTCCTGGATCCTGGTCAGCGTGCCCAGCAGACGTTCCCGCAGAAAGGATTGCAGGCTGAAAAGGCGCACTTCCTTGGCGGCGCGCACGTCCGTGATCAGCGACTTGTAGAACAGGTAGCGCCGATTGGCGGGTGAGAGCACCATCATCATTCCCACCTGCTGCCTCGACAGCAGGATCTGGGCCATCAGCGCCGGGACCGCCGCGCCCACCAGGACCACCGCCATGACGGGACTGAGGACGTACAGGGTCACGAGCAGGCTCAC
This sequence comes from Actinomadura sp. B10D3, assembly GCF_039871695.1. Classification (NCBI taxonomy): domain Bacteria; kingdom Bacillati; phylum Actinomycetota; class Actinomycetes; order Streptosporangiales; family Thermomonosporaceae; genus Actinomadura; species Actinomadura sp. B10D3. Next base: position 13,858 of record NZ_JBDPLY010000041.1, on the reverse strand, counting down.
CAGCGTCAGGACACTGCGCCCGACGTCGAACAACCCCGTCGTGGCCGGAGTGAGCGCGGAGCCGGTTGCCAGCGAGGCCATGCGCAGCCGGTCCAGGAACCGCGGGTCCTCGAACCGGGCCAGCCCGGAGAACGAAGAGACGGCACTGTAAAGGCGGTCCTGGACGTGCCGGTCCACCCGCCGCACCAGTTCGCTGTCCATGAAGGCCGTCAGGTTCGGCACGACCGCGGTCGTGAGGCCGATCGCCACCAGCGCCGCGGCCCACCACAGCGCCGACGCCGCCGGACGCCCGGACGCGATGGAGTCGATGACGGCCTTGGTGGACCACGCGGTCCCCGCGGGCAGCAGACCTGTGACGACGGTGACCGCGAACAGGCCCAGATACATCCACGGGCCGGCGCGCAGGCACAGCAGCGACGCGGCGGCGAGCCGCCTAAGCCCGGAAGGCGCCCACCGCGCTCGGTCCACTTCAGCTCCGTGCCGTGGTGACCGTGGCGTCCGCCTTGGCGATCGTGGGGTCCGCCCGGACGATCCTGCCCGCGACGTCCACTTCAAGGAACGTCGGGAACATCGTGATGTCCAGCAGCTCCGCCAGGGTCGTGGCGTCCGCCCCCGTGACGGCCATCGCCTCACCCGGCAACAGGTCCACCAGTTCGGTGGCGTCCTTCCCCGTCCCGGTGACCACCGCGAGCGCGGCGTCGGTCCCGAGCGTCCCGAAGGCCGGCGCCTGCTCGTGGCACGGGGCGCATCCGGCGCTGAAGAAGCCGATCGACCACGACCGGCCGACCATGGACCCCGAAGACAGCCCCACCTTTCCGGTGGTGGTCACCGAGAATTCGGGAAGGCGGCGGTTCTCGAACCGTTCCAGATAACCGGTGTCACCCAGCTTCTCGGCGAAAGAGAGCATGGCGAAGCGGGTGGAGTGATTCCGCAGGCGGCGGAGCACCGCGAAGGTCATCAGCATGTCGAGAATGCAGAGAATCCCGACGAGCAGGACTCCCGCTACGAGGTAGGGCATCGTGGGGGACCTCACCATCTCGACCGAGCGAACGTGGACCTGCCGGGACGGATGAGAGCACCGCGAGCCTCGAAACCCCTCACCACTCCGGCTGATCTCTTCGCTGGCACGAGTCGAAGGGACGGATTTCCGAATTCATCGTGACGTCAGGCGGGAAAGTATCTTCCGTTCTACGGAAGTGTCAGATCCATCCAGTTGCAGCGTGCTCACGGAAGTGACATGGACGAGATCTAAGCACCGATCGGCTTCAGGTCGGCTTCAGGACGGCTTCGCCGATTCGCAGCTCGGATGACAAAACCGCGTCTCCCGCAGCCGCAGACCCTCGGCGAGGAAGAAGAAGTCGAACTTCCCGCGCTCTAGCCGATCCAGGCGTCGTGGAGCTGGATGCGGCTCGACGCGTCGAACAGCACGCCGTGGACCTTCTTCGCGACGCCCAGCTCTGTCTGCAGCTCCACGACCGGGACCGTGTAGGCGTGCTGGACGATCTGCCGCTAAGCCCGCGCGACCAGGTCGAACCGCTCGGCCTGGTCGGTTTCGGCGGCCTGGCCGTCGAGGAGGGCGTCCAGGTCGGTGGCCGGAATCCGGTAGGTGTTGGCGAGCTTGGACGAGAACGAGTTGCGCGGGATGTCGGGATCGGCGCGGGTGATGTTGGCCCAGAGCAAGTCGAAGTCCCCGGACGTCTGGACCTGTGTGAGCGGCGCTGGGGACGAGCACCGTCGCGGGTGGCCGGTGGCAGGACACGCCGTCCCCCGAACGCGCCGGCAGACGGCGGCGAGCCCGTGAGCCTTCTATCGTCCTCATGGGCCGCTTCGGCGATCGGAGCCGTTGCCTGGATGCGGTGATTTCGGGGATCGATGACGCTGTTATGGCGAGAACATGGCCGATCGAAAAGATGGCATGCTTTCTCTCAATGATTTGATGATAATGCCGACATGATCGAGAAAACCCGGCGTGCCGTCCCTGCCTTCGTGCTCAGATGAATGCGGCAGAGGAGACTTTCGAACTCGGGGAACGACATGGGCAATAGGTGGTTTCGCACGATCGCGGCGATCGGGATGGTCGCGGCGGTTCTGGCGGCCGGACGTCCGCCGGCGGCAGAGCGACGTCTAGGCGCGATACTGGTCCACGAGGCGTTCACCGGGGCCACAGCGGATGCCCGCTTTGTGGGTTATGGAGCCGCATGCCTGACGGGTGCTCCGCGCGGGGGATTGGTCGCGGAAGGCACGAACCATCCGCTCGGCGGCTGCCACCCGGATCCGGCCGGCCCTGTCCCACCGGTGGGCGCGGCCCCGCACGGCTATCTCCAGCTCACCGATGCCCATCTCGAAGAGACCGGCGCCGTGCTCTTCGACTCACCGGTTCCAACACGGGACGGTCTGGAGGTGACCTTCGAGCAGTGGCAGTACGGCAACACCACGCCGACCCCTGCCGACGGGATCTCCTTCTTCCTCACCGACGGCGCCGGACAGCTCACCACACCAGGCGCGTTCGGCGGAAGTCTCGGCTACGCCCAGAAACTACCGGACGACAGTCCGGACGCCTATTTCGTCCCCGGTGTCACCGGCGGCTACCTCGGTCTCGGACTCGACGTGCTGGGGGACTATTACGGCGACGGAGAAAAGCGCGGAAATGGCTGCCGGCGACGTTCTCCAGCCGGGACTTCGCTCCAGCCGCCCCCTCCCGGCCCCAACATCGTGACCGCCCGCGGGCCAGGAAACGGCGTCAACGGATACTGCGTCCTCGCCGCCACGGCGGGCGAGAAGACCTCCCTCGGGACCTGGCGGTCGACACTCCCGGGCCGACTCCACGGCGGGCCGATGACCATGCCCGCCAACGTCACGCCGACGCGGGCCGAGACCCTGCTGAACCCGCTCAAACGAACCGTCCGCCTCACCCTGGCACGCCAGCCGGCTCCAATGGTGACGATCGACATCGACTTCCAGGACGGAAACGGCTACCGTCTGATCCTGCCCTTCCCCGCCCCCGAACCCATCCCCGCCACCATCAAGCTGCGGCTTCGCAGCCTCCACAGGCCCCAAACCGACATACACCTAATCCGCCAGCTCACGATACGTTCCTGACACCCCACCACCCACCCGAAAACCGGCCCGTGCGCCAACTGCCGGGGGAACACAGCAGAGGATGGCGACGACTCCCTCACGCAGGGGAGGAGGTCGGCCCGATCGGGAGATCGGTCGGGGCAAGGTGGGGCGGCATCTTCGGTGGTCAGCGAGACCACTCTCAGGAGGAACCACGATGATCCTCGCGAGCGCGCCACCATCCCTTGCGGGCGTGGCTGGTCGCTTAGAGTGCTTCCGCATGGCACGGCCCTCAGGCAGCGCGAGGTAAACACTCTCGCCCTCCGGTTACGAGGTGCGGGGCCCTCGCCGTCACGTCCCGGACGGCCAGGCGTCGGCCCGCGAGCCGACACGGGCAGATGCCTATCAGGGGCACGCACTCCGCCTGCGATCCAGCGCGGTTTGCGTCTCGCGCGGTCGGGGAACCACCATCCCTTCCACTCGAAAGAAGACGAACTCCGAGGTGAGGTCGCCTTGGCAGACCATTCCGCTCTTCCGGCGTGCATCGAAGTCATCGACGATGCTGTTTAAGGCCAGTATGGGCGAGTAAGGGCTCGACCACTCTCCTCGTAAAGCTTCTGCTTTTCCGTCAAAGGAGGTCGCAGATGCTGGGGTGGAGCAAATTGACATACTCCTCATCTACGCGTATCACCGCTCAGTTCATCCAATCTCCTTCGGTCATCGCCTCCATGGTCGCCTTTCTGGTGCCATTGGGTTTCTGTCTTCTCCAGCCATGGACCGTGGTATCGATCGGCACGGGCGCAGTTCTGCTCTCCGGGGTCCTGCCGCAAGGCCCGGGCTGGAGGGCGGTCATACTTGACGCGGCGAAGGCGGCGGTCGCGTTGTCTCTCGCCGCCCTGGCGGTGACGGCCGCAAGACTCCCCACGCTAATGCTCGACTCACGCCAGGTCGTCGCGCTCACCGTGGCCGCCATGCTGATGGAAGGCGCGATGAGCTGGTCGGCCCGAGTGGTCCTGATCGCCGATGGTCTGATCCGGGTGGGCTGTGCCGTCGGGTTCGCGATCCTCATACTCATGGCAGACAGAACCGGACAGTTGCTGTGGGGCGGCCTGGCGCTCATTCCCGCGGTCATCCACTATCTGAATTTGCGGGTTCTGTACGTCCACGAGAAGGCCTTGCGCACGGCGGAGCGGCTGTTGCAACTGCATCCACTGATGGCAGAGTGGCGCATGGCCCCGGAGAGGATGGAGCCTTTTCTTCATTGCCTACGGCAGGTCATGGGTTCTGATCTCCTGGTGCTGCACACCGTCCTTCCCGCTGGTCAGGTGTGGGTGGAGTCCTCAAGCTCTGACACAAGGCTCCACGATGCCCGGCCACGTCACCTCAGCGGTTTCGAACCCTCGGATTTCTCCGAGGCGCCCGGAATAGTGCCGCGGCATGACCTGCCGGACGGCTGGCGAGCGGGGGTGCTCGTACCTCTTCGCGCACCGGACGGACGGGATGCCGGCTACATGCTGTTGGGCTGGACTCGGCGCAGCGGCCCGTACTTGGCCGCGTGGATGGTCACCGGCGTTCTGGGCGGGGCGGTGGCGAGCACAGCGCACGCAATGGGTGCCATTTGGACAGATGTATGGGCAACCGATGAACTGGAGCGGGAACGCGCCCGGCTGAGCGCCGTCATCGACCACTCGGACATCGCGATCCTTGCGATGGAACCCTCAGGAAGGGTTGAAATCTGGAACGCCGCCATGGCGGAGTTGGTCGGCACCGCCGCCGATGAGGCCGTAGGCATGCGTGCCGTCGACCTGTTCACGTTGACCGACGAGAAGGGGGAGACGGTCGACCTCGCCGATGCGCCTTACGGTACCGTCGAACTCAAGACGAAGAGCGGGCGCTCACTGTGGGTGGAGATGTCCTGCTCGAAGTCGGCATCCTTTTCCGGCGCCCTGATCACTGCCGCTTTCGTGGACAGGTCGGCGCGGCGCAACCTAGAATACATGCGCCAGTTGATCCTGCTGTCCGTTCATCACGAACTGTGCGGCGGTCTTACCATGATCGGCGGGCACGCACAGTTTCTCGGTGACGGTGTCACTGATGAAGGGACGGCCGGGTCTGTCGCCGCGATCGTGGAATCTGTGCAGATGATGGAGCGTGCCATCGCTGATCTGGTTCGGGTGGTGAGCCCGGATTCGCCGTCCGTCCAACCGGTGACGGAGACCGAAGACCTCGATCTCGTGTGTCTGCTGCGGAAAACGTTGACGAGCCTGCCGTCGGTGGCGAAACGCACGCTCGTATCAGCGCCTGAGGAAATGGGCGTGTCCTGTGACCCGGTGCGGTTGCGCCAGTGCCTGCATCTGGTTCTCGTGAACGCGGAGAAGTACGCGCCCGCGGGCAAGGTCACGATCGAGGTACGCAGGGAGGCCGGATACGCTGTGGTCACGATCGCCGATGAGGGGCCAGGCATACCGGCGGACGAACTCGACCTCGTGCTCAAGCCCTACTATCGATCCGCGTCGACTCAGGCTCTGCCCGGAGCGGGGCTCGGTCTCCATATCGCCAAGACGATGATGTGCGCCATGCAAGGCCATATCGAGCTGACCTCTGCACCATCCGGCGGCCTACAGGTAGACCTCAGACTTCCGCTCGCCACTACCGAACGTGAATCATTTCGAAGGCCCTGAGAACGACATGGCCAGCTCCAGTACCTCCGCCTGCGGGCAAGGCACAGCCGCCGCCGTGGCCGCCAGCGCGCGGCGGAAGAAGGCGTCCGGGGACGCTGATCAGCACGGCAGTTCGACGAACTGCACTGTGGTGGGCGCCCCCCACCACGCCGGTTCCGTGCGGCGGACGGCGGCGCGGAGCATCTCACCGGGCCGACATGCCGCAGTAAACGGCGATCGACCGCCCGGTAATGGGACGACGATGCCGGCGATCCGTCGCCGCTGGCCGAGCCGCCAATGTCTCGTCGTGGACCTCCTCGCTACCTCGATGGGCACCATGCCGACGCGCTGCACACCCAGCGCTATCACGCCCGCTTCTTGGTCACCGAGCCCGCAACCGAGTCGGACGAAACGGCAGCATTAGGCCGAGTCGTCCGGCTGTCGGAGGCTTCACGTCGATGACTGCGCGAATTGATCAGCGTATTCACGCAGCCGGAGTCCGCGCCCCGAGCCGTTCCGGGGCGCGGACACTGGCGCTGGGGCAATGGCGTAGCAGCGATCGCTGCGGTTTGCAGGGCCGACGGCGACGGGGGCGCGACAGCCGAGCGAACATCGAGCGAACACGGGGACATGCCGGGACAGAAATTTGGATCTTTGCGGTGGTAAGACTGCAGGTCAGACGGGGGAGCGCCCGGCATCCGCGGGCCCCTGGCGGCCAAGCTCACGGGCCGGGTGTGGTGCGTGACCTTCGTGACCGTTGGAGAGCTGTGGCAGTGGGCCGAGATGCGGAGCTGGGGGCCTCGCACGCGGGACGAGCTTGAGGCGTGGCTGAGTCGGGTCGTCGTCCTGGACTCAGATGAGGACGTGTGCCGGACGTGGGGACGTATCTGCGCGTCGGCCCGTCAACGTGGCCGGCCCCGACCGGCCAACGACTCTTGGGTCGCAGCGTGCTGCGTAGCACGTGGCGTACCGCTGGCGACCTTGAACCTCAAGGACTTCGAGGACTTCACCGCACACGAAGACCTCACCCTCATCACAGCCTGAGCGCTTATAGCGGCGTAGCCGCTGTTTCTCCCACCTTCCTCCTCCGACCCGTCGAGACCCGTACCTAGCGGCGGACGGGTTCTGTCAAGGGTGGCGCAGCCATCACGTAGTGACGCTTGGGTTCGTCCGCGACTAGCGGATCTGGCTCAAATTCCGTGAAGCGGTCACGGTCTGTGCAGAGTCACTCGGTGAAGGCATGGGCGGTAAGGACGCGAACCATGACGCCCCCGAAACCGGCCCCCTGAAGGTGCTCCCGCCAACGCTTCGGGGCCCGGGGCATCCCAGGGGAGCGACATGACGAACAGACCGCGCACGTCCAGGGCGAAAACGACCGGCGCGTCGCCGATCAGGATCGCGGCGACGATGCCCGCGCCGGCCACCGCCAGGACGATCAGAACGATCAGCCCCGTCCGGAAGTCCGGCTGAACCACGAGATCATCCTGAACACCGCTCACACCGACATAGCCTCTTCTCCGGCCGCTCAAGAACTTGCCGCATCGGCGGCGATCCTCCGGCCGAGCCCTCCCGGGACGTGTGGCGGTGGGTCCTATCGCAAGAAGTCCGAGCGGCGAGGATCACCCCGGGCATCGGGACGCGGGACCAGTCAGCCGTTGACCCGGGAAGAGGTGAAGGGGCCTGGATGCTGCCAGGCCCCCTAGTGTGAGGGCTTCAGCTCGGCGCTGAAGCCTTGGTGATGTGTGACGGCCGTTGCTCGTGGCGGGTCAGGCGCTGTTGCGAAGAGTCTTCTCCCCGCAGTTGCTGCCGAACTTCACGGCCTGTTCCTTCCATGTACCGCAGAGGCGGACGGCCCCACCCCAAGAATCGATCCGGAGCAACCTGGGGTCATCCGCCGTGATCCGCACACGCCCACCGGGCGTATGCACCCGGAGCTCTCCGCTGGTCTTGCCGACCTTGACGGAGCTCCCCGCGCGATATGTGGACAGATTGGCGCTGGAGGCCGAGGTGATCTCCTCGACCTCGATGCTTCGGCCGGCGGTCAGACTCATGTTCCTGACCGGTCCGATAGCGGTGATCATGCCTCGGGTGTGCACCTCGAGGAGCTTGTCGAAGCCAACTGGGACGCGGATGGTGATGCCCATGACGGGCCCACCCCACCGCGGCGAGTCGCCCTCGATGATGAGGCGTTCCCCGTTGACGCGGATCAGGCGCGTTTCCTTGGGCATCCTGCCGAAGCTGAGGGCCGTCAAGAGGACCTGAATGTCCTCACGGTCCTCGGCGACGATGGTTACCGGGGCGCGCCCGCCGGAGACGAAGAGTTTGTAGGTGGGCTGCACGACCAACTGGCCCCGCTGGCGAAAGGGAAGCATGCAGTGCTCCTGAGTGTGAGTTGCGTTGCACACGCGCCGTTTGCGCGGGTGCCATGTCTCACCGTTCGGAGGGTCAGCCCATCCGCAAATAAGGGCTCTGGCTCAAACCGTGAAGCGGTCACAGAGTGTGTTTCGTGGTTGGTGCGACGGCCGAATCGCGGTTGGGTAACTCTGCGCGCATGGGCGCGGCCGCATCGTCAGGATCCTGTTCATCCCGGAACTGATCCCTACGAGCGGCCGCGAGGTCATTGTGCTGCATGCCCGCACGGGCGAGAACCCCTGCCGCGTCGACCTGGTCTTCCCGCACCTGAAGGATGTGCAGGTCGATAGCCTCACCGAGGTCGAAGATGGCGTCGTGGTCACCGCGCGGACCCAGACCACAAGCGCGGTCTGCCACCAGTGCGGAACCCCGGCCGCCCGGCGCCATAGCCGCTACCGTCGACGGCTGCACGACCTGGCGGCGGGCGGCAGACCGGTCGTGATCGTCCTGGAAGTGAGCCGGTTCTTCTGCGATAACACGGCGTGTGAACGACGCACGTTCGCTGAGCAGGTGCCGGTGGTCACCAGGCGGCACGGCCGCCGCACAGCGTTGCTGCATCGGCTGCTGGAACGGCTGGGCCTGGCCTTGGCGGGCCGAGCGGGTGCGCGGCTGGCGGGCATGATCGGGCTGCGTGCGAGCAGGTCCACGCTGATCCGCCTGGTCCAGGCGCTTCCAGACCCGCCGGTCGGCCTGGTCCGGGTGCTGGGTGTGGACGACTTCGCCACCCGCCGCGGCCACGTCTACGGCACCGTGCTGATCGACATGGACACCCACCGTCCGATCGACCTGCTGCCCGACCGCCAGGCCGAGACCCTGGCCGCCTGGCTCGCCGAGCATCCCGGCATCGAGGTGATCTGCCGTGACCGCGCCGGCGCCTACGCCGAAGGCGCCCGCAACGGCGCGCCGAACGCAATCCAGTGCGCCGACAGGTGGCACCTGTGGCACAACCTGATTCAGGCCATCGAACGATCCGTCTCCCGGCACCGCTCCTGCCTGCGCGATCCGCACCCCGAACCGGAGCCCGCACCGCCCATCCCAGAACCGAAAGGCTCGACCAAGTTCGTCGAACGCACCCGCGCCAAGCACGCCCGGATCCACGAACTCAAGGACGCCGGACACGGCATCCGCTCGATCGCCCGCCAGCTCGGCATGAGCTCTGGCACCGTGCTCCGCTACGCCCGCGCCGAGATCGCCGACGAGCTGCTGTGGGGGCAGTGGACCACCAAGCCCAGCAAGGTCGACGACTACAAGCCCTACCTGCGCCAGCGGTGGAACCAAGGCGAACGCAACGCCACCCGGCTGCTGGAAGAGATCACCGCGATGGGATATCGCGGCAGCTACGGAGCGCTCAGCGCCTGCCTGCGGCCCTGGCGTGTGCCGGGGCCGGTCACCGCGGCGGCGCCCTCGGCCCGCAGGGTAACCGGCTGGATCGCCACCCGCCCCGAGCGGCTCGACGAACAACAGCGCCTCCAGCTCAAGGCGATCTTGACGCGGTGCCCGGAACTGGACGCGCTCGCCCGCCACGTCCGTGACTTCGCCGTCATCCTCACCCAGCGCCAAGGTCAGGACCTTCCGGCCTGGATCGCCGGGGTCCGCGCCGATGACCTGCCCAGCCTCCACGGCTTCGCCACCGGGTTAGAGCGCGACCTGGACGCCGTCACCACCGGGCTCACCCTCTCCTGGAACTCCGGCCCGGTCGAAGGCCACGTCAACCGCATCAAGATGCTCAAACGCCAAATGTTCGGCCGAGCCGGATTCCCGCTACTGCGCGCGCGGGTCCTCAACGCCCACTGAAAAGGAGCGACATTGCACTTTCAGCAAATCTGGCACGCCGACAGATCTCCGCCGGTCTGCGGCGCATCGCCCAGGCACGCCGTGACCTTGCCCTCCAGCATCCGCAGGACCGCGAGATCTACGAGGCCGAGGCCCGCGCCTACGACAACGCCGCTGCATGGTTCGCGTCCTCACCGCCCATGCCTCCACCGAGTGACTCTGCACAGACCGTGACCGCTTCACGGAATTTGAGCCAGATCCGCGCGTTTCACGGTCACAGCCATGACGCCCGTAGGGCGCCCTTGACAGGTTCCGGCCGCCGCCATCCTCAAGACATCGGGTCGGGGGAGCCCGCACCCTTCCAGTCCAGCTTGTGACGGCCTGTCGGTTGGGCCTGCTGGAATGCGGGGATGAGTGAACATCCTCAACTGGTCACGCAGTTGCTCAGGGCAGTGGTCGCGTACACGTGGTTCTTCGAGACCTGCGACGAGACGGTGTTGGACGACGACACGGCGCTCAAGCAGCAGGAGTACGCCGGTTACCTTCTCAACCGGCTCTCCGATGCGGACAAGCAGCGGGTTGCTGACGAACTGGCGATCCTGGCGGCGAGTGAGACGGATCCGGCGTACCGAAAGTTCGTGAAGGCGTTCGCCTTCGCCATGGGCCTGGTGGAATCCGAGGAGGGCTGAGGCGGCGGCGCGCCCCGGCGGCGAGCGGTTGGAGCGGGGCCGGCGGACGTGGCGCGATGCGCGGCCCGGCGTGGCCGTCCGGTGACCGGCGCCCACGCCGCACCCTCCGGGCGGCGGCGTGAACTCGTCCTACAAGGTCAAGTTCTGGAGATCAGGCCGAACAAGGCCGGGGCCAGGTCGCGCGAATAGTTGGTCGCTGTCGTTGTCCCGGTAGATCGTCTGAGCACATCGGATCAGCTACGCAGTGTGACGATGCTGGCAGGTCGAAGGATGTAGGTGTGGCTGTCACTGGCGGTTCCGTTGTTCCCCGGACCGTTGACGGGTGATGCCCTTGGCCTTTCCTCCGTCCGCGCGGAGGTGCACGGCTTGGAAGGGTTAGCCGACCCACCGGCGGGTGTACTCGATGTGGATCTCTCGCCCGCTGCCCGCCAGAGGGGCGTCAAGTTCTTTGCAGTAGTGGAGATTGAAGTCCTCCCGCAGCTCGGCAGGGGGGTGGTAGTGGGGGCCGTGCTTGAAGATATCGAAAAAAATGCCCGCCGTTTCACGGAACACCTTCGCGCTGCCGACCATGAACATCGTCTCGGCGTGGACGTGCTGGTGAAACACGTCACGGTACCGTCGGTGACGGTGGGCGTCGTAGTCGATCGTGCCGTCGCCGGGCAGATCGTCTGGGGAGAGCCGCACCGTGCCCGTTGCGCCGCGCCCGAGACCTCCACGCAACCGTTTCCAGTGATGCGGCTTGAATTGCAGAGAATGGTGTAGGAGCACTAGATCAAGAGGGGGCTCCTCCAGAGGATACTGAGTTCCGCCTGCCGGGAGGGCGCCGCCGCGGAGAGGCAGATAAATCAGCGAGCGCCGTGAGCGCGCGGCCAGCAGCCAGAGCATGCCGACATATCGGGCGGCACCTGCGTCCACATTCATCTGCAACCCGCCTCGCGCGGGGTCCTGACCGATTAGTCGCGCGCGGGTGAGCGAGTCGGCCGCGCGGATGATGCGGAACTCCTCGAGTCCGAGCCGGATGCGATGATTGGTGATCCTCATAGCCGCTGTTCTCACCGCTGATTGTCCACTTGTCGGCCGCTGGATGACTGTGCGTATCTGCAGCCGAGGCTGCGTGGATAGAGGCTATGCGTGGTTGAAGAAGTGATCAAGGACGCTGTGGTGGCCGGCTGTCCCAGCGATGGGTGGTCCAGGCTCGCCGGATCAAGTTGCGCAGTTTGATGATGGTGTCGGCCAGGTCGAAGAACGCGTTTACAACGATCTCGTGGCGTTCGTGGCGTTCGTGGCGTTCGTGGCGTTCGTGGCGTTCGTGGCAGCGGGCAAGCCGGGCGAAGGCGTTGTGCCAGGCATTGGTCCGCTCGATATGCCAGCGCCCGCTGGCTTGTACCGGCGCTTTGATGCCGATGCAGCCGTCCACCGCCACCTTCTCCAGCAGCAGCCCGACGATCCGGTCGTAGGCGTCAAGCGCGATCTGCTTGAGCCGGGCGAAAATCCCCAGCTTGATCCATTCGTCGCGGCGGGTGCGCAAGGTGGTGGCCGAGCAGGTGGTATCGGCGATGCCCTCATATGGGCAGCCGAACCGCAGCACCTGCAGCAGTTTGTCGAACACGACCCGGTCGCTGATGCGGCGGCGGTGGCGGCTCAGCGGATGCGCCGGGTCGTAGGCCGGCCGCCGGGGCAGCAACGCCTGGAACTGGACCCACAGCGGCTCGGCAAGCCAAGATGGCAGGGCAGGCACGGACGACCTCGCTCTCGTTCACAGGGTGTAGGCAACCACGTGATCTTGAGGCTCCGTGCCTGTGTTACTTCACCACAGCACCCACTACCATTCCGTGCGACCTCTAAGCCGGGAAAGGTCATCTCCTACACCGCGCGTTGGACCGTCTGTGGGCGGGAGAAAGCACGGACGTTCGAGAAGTCGGCGCAAGCGAAGAACTTCCTGTCTGATCTGCGGCAGGCTGCAAAGGACGGCGAAGCGTTCGACCTGGACTCGGGGCTTCCGGTGTCCATGCTCAAGGCGGCGACGGCGCGCACGTGGCTGGAGTTCGCGCGGGCCTACGTCAAAGCGCGCTGGCCACATGCTGCGGCCAAATCCCGTGAGGGCCTCACCGACACCATGACCGTCGTGACGCTCGTGTTCGTCAAGGAGATGCCGGGACGTCCGAAGGCTGCCCTTCTCCGTGTTCTGCTTCGCCAACACGTCTTCGTCCCGGACGCTCGCCGTCCAGACATCTCGCCTGACCTCGGCAAGGCACTCCGCTGGCTGGAGTCGGCGTCCATCCCCATCACCGATCTGGAGGAACCGCGGTTGGCGCGGGCCGCGCTGGAGGCTCTCGCGCTTCAACTGGACGGGCAGCCGGCGGCCTCCTCGACCTTCCGACGCAAGCGGGCGGTGTTCAAGCATGCGCTCGGTTATGCGGTCGAACTGGGGACCTGGCGGCGAATCCCCTCGACCGTGTGAAGTGGCGTCCACCAAAGCAGAACGGGGCCGTTGACCGTCGCGTCGTCGTGAATCCTGCGCAGGCGCGGGAGCTGCTGACCGCAGTGTCCTACGTCGGCCGGTCGCGCGGGCCTCGGCTGCGGGCGATGTTCGCGTGCAGCTATACCGACTCGGGGGGACCTTCGACGATCGCGGGCTCAAGCATCGGGAGGGCGATATCGTCCGGCCGGTTCCGATCCCTCCTGAGCTGGTGGCGATCCTCCGGGAACACCTTGACGCCTTCGGTGCGGCCGAGGATGGGCGGTTGTTCGTCACCAGTGGCGGCCAGTCGTTCTCTGGCTCGGCCTACGCGCAGGTCTGGAAGCGGGCTCGCGTCCTGGCGCTGACCCCCGATCAAGTCGAGTCCCCGTTGGCAGCCAGGCCGTACGACCTTCGGCATGCGGCTGTGTCGCTGTGGCTGAACGCGGGCGTCCATGCTCCCGAAGCGGCCCTGCCGGGCACGGCGTCGACGTGATGTTGCGTGTTTACGCTAAGTGCATAGATGGGCAACGCGACGTCGCCAACCAGCGCATCGAGGACGCGTTGGCATGATCGGCAACCACCGTGGAGAGGCTCCGGAGGATTCCGGGGCCTCTCTCCGTTTTTGCACTGACCTGCGGAAACGTGAGCCTAGTCATTCCGCGTATGTTCCGGGAACAGTTACGGCAGCTGTAATTGAGGCTCTGGCCTGCGGTGATCATGTGTTGGTGTCGGCGTAGGCGTGCCATGCCTGGTGGCATTTTCGGGCTCGGTATTGGTGGCGTCGGCGCCAGGTGGACCATGCGCGG
>NZ_JBDPLY010000040.1:0-68977 GCF_039871695.1 Actinomadura sp. B10D3 | reverse complement strand
CCTCCTGGCTGAACCAGGTCGAGCGGTGGTTCGGCGTGCTCTCCGAGCAACGCCTCCAGCGCGGCGTCCACAAGACCCTCCGCGCCCTGGAAAACGACATCCGCGACTGGATCAAGACGTGGAACGAAAACCCCAGGCCCTTCACCTGGACCAAGACCGCCGACGAGATCCTCGAACGCCTCGCCTCATATCTTGATCGAATTCCTGGCGCGGGACACTAGCCCAGCGCCGGGCTCCGTTGGCTTCGCCTCGCCGGCGTCGCAGGAAGGCCAGGCGCGCGGCCACCTGGTCCATGGTGGCGTCGTCGGTTTCCAGCCGCGCTGGAGTAATGCCGTCAGGAGAGCCTCCAGATAGGGCGCTGGGCGGGTGAGGAAGTTCTTGCTCACGGGGATGACGTCCCAGCCCGCCTCCTTGGCGAGCCAGCACCGGCGCTCGGTGTCGTGGGCACGGGCTTCGCGGCCGGTGTGGTGCCGGTCGCCGTCATATTCCAAGCCGACGCGGTATTCCGGGTAACCGAGGTCGATGTACCACCAGTGCCCTCGGGGTCCCATCACCTGCACCTGTGTCTTCGGCGGCGGGAACCCGGCCTCCACTACGGCGACGCGGGTCCAGCTCTCGCCGGGGGAGGCCGCGCCGCGATCGCCGAGCCGGACGTTCTGGCGCAGCCGTTTGTTGCCGCGGTAGCCCGGGAGGGTCCGGGCCATCGCGGTGAGTTCGCCGGGGTCCACACCGCGCCGGAGGAATTGGTCGAGGGCCGCGACCGCTTCATAGCGGGGAAGCCATCGCGCACAGTCCAGTGCGGTGCGGGCAAGGCTCGTGACGCGTACATCGGTTCTCTCCACGACATGGTCGGCCGGAAGTGCCGCGTGCTCGGCGGTGACCGGAGGCAGGCCGGAGTCGGTTTCGGGTGATCGGGGAGTGATGAGCTCGACGTCCCAGTCGGCTTCGTTCACTCCCGGGGGTAATACGTCGAGGCCCCATATCCACGCGGCCGTACGGCGCGCGATGACGACGTCGTCCGGAAGGAGGCCGCTCAACGCGGCGGCGCGAGCCATGAGGGAGGCTCCCTTCACGGGGACGAAGTACGCGCCGGGGCCGACGGGGACGATGCCGGCAGTCGTTCGCTTCCAGGTGAGGCTGAAGCCGTTCATGTGAACCGATGATGCCCGCCCGGCGGTCACCGCGAGGAGCGCCGCGAAAATGTGGATAACTTCGAGTTTCCCCAGGTCAGAGCAAGATGGCTTGCGGGTGTCACCCCGGGGATTCCGCCGGGGTGTTGCCGCGTCCCGGCATCGCGGAGACCGCGCCGGTCGCCCAGGCGCCGATGCGCTTGATCAAGTCAGGGGTGGCGGCCGTTTCGGCGTGCCCGAACGCGGGCTCGATCCACAACTCCCGCGGGTCGGCCGCGGCGCCGAACAGCTGATGTCCGTGTTCGAGGGGAAAGTATGGGTCCGCGTCGCCGTGGACGACGAGGAGCGGCACCGGCGCGATCCGGCCGACGACCTCGTGCGGCGCCTCGGGCACCGGGTCCCATCCGTTCGGCGCGATCCGTGTTCCCCGTGCCAGCCGGACCGCCATCCGCCCCATCCGCCGCTCGATGACCCAATGCACGCGCCGCATCGGGACCGTCCCGCGGTAGTACCAGCGTGCGGGCGCGCTGACCGAGACCACCGCGTCGACCCCACCGTGCAACGCCGCATACCGGACGACGATCGCCCCACCCATGGAGAAGCCCGTCAGGACGATCCGTTCGTACCCGCGTCGGCGTGCCGCCGCGACCGCCGCGTCCACGTCGAGCACCTCCCGGTCACCGACCGTGGAGCGTCCGCCCGACCTGCCGTGCCCGCGGAAGTCGAGCCCGATCACGCCACCGTGCCGGTTGAGGGCGCCCGCGATCCGGCGGAGTGCGGGCTGCCGCCACGAGCACGTGAACCCGTGCGCGAGGACGAAGCACACATTCCCGTCACCCCTGGCATGACCTGCGTCGATCCGCACGCCGTCCGCGGTGTAGAGGGTCAGCGGTTCGGGAATCACCACGCCTCCATGATCGTCCATCACGTCCTCGCCGATTTTTTCACTCCCACCCGTCGGAGGATCGGCCCGCCGAGCGATGGAGGGATATGAACCACCCGGGACGCCTCCAGCCCGACCCGGGGCCGGCGCTGCTCGATCTCTACGACGAGGCCCTGCCCGAGGTCTACGGCTACCTGCTGTCCCGGTGCGGCCGGCGGGCGCTGGCCGAGGACCTGACGGCGGAAACCTTCCTGGCCGCGGTCGAGGCCGTGCGGAAGGAGCCCCCGCCGATGTTGTCCGTCGCCTGGCTGGTCGGCGTGGCGCGACACAAGTTGGCCGACCACTGGCGGCGGGCGGCACGGGAGCAACGCGGCCTCCAGGCGATGGACAGGGGCGTTCCCGGCACCTCGGAGGATCCATGGGACGAGCGCGTGGACGCACTCCTCGCCCGGGAGGTCCTCGAAAAGCTGGGGCCCCACCATCGGGCCGCGCTGACGCTCCGCTACCTGGACGGGCTGTCCGTCCCGCAGGTCGCCGAGCATCTCGGCCGGACGCTCCATGCCACCGAGGCGCTGCTGACACGGGCCCGGACGGCCTTCAGGCACGCCTACAACGACCACTGTTCACCACCGAGACCGGGCCCCGGAGACCGCGGAAAGGAGGGCCACGATGACTGATCCGCTGGAGGCTCTCCGCACACCGGTCGTCCCCGTCGACCCGGACCCGGCCTTCGCGGCACGCCTGCGCGAACGTCTGCGGCGCGCGCTGCTTCAACCCACGGGAGACACCATGGCCACGAGCAACGTCCACGAGACGAAAGCCCGAGTTCGAACGCTCACCCCGTACCTGTGCGTTGACGACGGGCAGCATGCCCTGCGCTGGTACGCCGACGCGTTCGGCGCCGAGCTGCACAGCGAGCCGACAATGATGGAGGACGGGCGGGTCGGCCACGCCGAGCTCGCCCTCGGCGACTCCGTGCTGATGCTCGCCGACGAGTGGCCCGAGCTGGGCCTGCTGGGCCCGAAGGCCCGCGGCGGCCCCAGCCAATCGCTCTACCTGTCCGTCCCGGACGTCGATGTCGTCTTCTCCCGCGCGGTCGAGATGGGCGCCTTCCCCGACCGTCCCGTGGCGGACTACCCCTACGGCCGCAACGGCGTCGTCATCGACCCGTTCGGACACCGCTGGATGATCACAAGCCCGCCCCCCACACCTCCGCGGGCGTAGGCACGGCGATGTCGCCGATGCCCCGGTCCAGGTCCCCGGCAGAGAACGGTGCCGCCGCGTCCACGAGCCCATCTTCGGCCTGAAGGCCGAAGGCGTGAGCCACGGGTGCAGACCAAGCCCCGCAGACCGGACACCCAGGGCCTCCACCAGCCCACCCTCGCCCTGCGAGCCGCAGGCGCGAGCCACGGGTGCGGAATAGGTTCCGCGGGCCGGAGGCGTGGGGCAGGGTCGCGCGGGCTGGCCTGCGGGCCGGAGGGGCGGGGTTTCGGGGTGGAGTTGCGGGGTGGCTGGGGGTGGGGGGTGGGTAGGTAGGGGGATGTGGGTGGTGGGCTGGTTCTTCGGTGGGCTCGGGCGTCGGAGTGGCTGGTATGGACGGCGACGACCGTGCGTCTCGGCTGAGGGCGCGGCGGGGCGGTGAACGCCGTCCCGACCAGGCCGGGGCGCGTGCGAAGCAGAGGCGCGAGGCTGACGAGTACGCGCGCCAAGCGATGGTCTCCTCGGCGCGCGCCCATGATCGGGCCGCGTCCCTGCTGGAGGGGATGGCCGCCGCACATCCCGAGGAGGCGGATCTGCATCTCCAGTCGGCCGCCCGGCATCGCAAGTGGGCGGAGAACGACAGGGAGCTGGCGCGGAAGTACGCGCCGCATGGCGGCCCGGACGGATTGTGACCGGTGACTTCGACTACATCACCGAGTGGCCGGCGTCCTAGCTCGTCATCAACGTCGTGGGCAGACCAGGCCTCGAGACCGCGGCCCGCATGACGGCGCCGCGGTCGAAGGCCGGCGGCACCGGTCGCGGACGCGGCGCTCCGCCGATCCATCTGCGACTCTGGCCGGTTCGCATGCTGGTGAGGACGAGGTCTGACCGGCGCGGTCCGGCCCAACGGCGGTGAAAGCCGGCGGGCATCGTGCCGACGGCCCGCGGCTCGGGGGGGGGCAGCGCGGGCGGCCGCGGCGCGGATCCTGTGTGGGTGCGGGGGAAGAATGGGGGCATGACCGTCGATGCGGAGACTTTGGCCACGGCTCGCCGTTCGTTGCACGGGGTCGCGGAGCTCGTACTGGCAGGGCCTCAATACCGGCACAGCGGGACGATACGGCTGCGGGTCGTGCCGGGCGGGTTCGGGACGATCCAGGCCCCCGACCTGCGGGTGAACGAGACCGAGCTGGTGTCCGGCGACCGTGAGGTTCCCTTGAACGGGGCTACGTGCCGCGAGCTGGGCGCGGCTGTGAATGTTGAGGCAGGGGGTGTCGGAGACCTGTACAAGGATGGCAGCGGTGTCGGTCTGGACGAGGTCCTGGGAGTCGACGCGGAGGCGGCCCATCAGATCGTCCAGGCGTTCGGGCAAGGGCAGGCGGCTCTCACCAGGTTCGCGCCGGAGATCACGCCTGTGCTCTGGCCGGAACACTTCGATCTGGGCATCGCGGTCGATGCCGTCAATTACGGAGTGTCGCCCGGAGACGAACAGGTGAACGAGCCCTACGCGTATGTCGGCCCGTGGGAGCCGCGGCATGGGGAGTTCTGGAACACCGCCTTCGGTGCCGCGCGGCCCTTGCGCGTCCTGCCCGGGGCCACCGCGCTGCTGGACTTCTTCATGGAGGGCCGAGACCGCGCGATCCGCGACTCCTGACTTTCCGGGCCGCCCCGCTGTCGTGCCCTGAGCCGGTGACGTGGCCGCGTTCACAGCCTCACGGTTCAGGTCGAGCCCTCGGAGGAAGCGTTCAGGAGAGCCCGGTCGAAGTCGGCGGCGACGGCAGGTGCCCGCGTGGACGCCGGGCTCGACCCCGGGGAGGCGTCGCCGGCAGATGACGGCTACGGCAGGGATCATGAGCGCCTCGCTCACACCACGCCCCGCCATCACCACATGTCGCGCCATGCACATCTTGTTGTGACCTCTTCATGATCGGCGTTTATGGGGCATGTGTAAGGATCGGGTTATTCCGGTTCTGGGGAGGGTGCTGTGCGGGTCGGTGTGTTGCTGAGCGAGCGTGGCGGTGCGGATGCGCTCGCCGAACTGGCGGACGATGTGCGGCAGGCGGCGGACGACGGGTTCCCCTCGGCGTGGCTCTCGCAGATTTTCGGGCTGGACGCGCTGACCGCGCTGGCCGTGGCGGGGCAGGGGGTGCCGGGCATCGAACTGGGGACCGCCGTGGTGCCGACGTATCCGCGGCACCCGGCCGTCATGGCGCAGCAGGCGCGCACGACCGCGCTGGCGTTGCAGGGGCGGCTGACGCTCGGCATCGGGCTGTCCCACAAGATCGTGATCGAGGACATGTACGGGTACGACTTCGGCCGGCCGATCCGGCACATGGACGAGTACCTGTCGGTCCTGGTGCCCCTGCTGAACGGGGAGAGCGCCGCGTTCACCGGTGAGACCGTGACGGGGAACATCGGGTTGAGCGTCCAGAACGAGGGGCGCGTGCCCCTGCTGCTCGCCGCGCTCGGGCCCAAGATGCTGAAGCTGGCGGCGGAACGCGCGGACGGGACGGTGCTCTGGATGACCGGTCCGGTGACCGTGCGCGACCACATCGCGCCGACCATCACCGCGGCGGCACAGGCGGCCGGACGGGACGCGCCGCGGGTCGTGTGCTGCCTCCCGGTCTGCGTGACCGACGACGTGGAGCGGGCCAGGGAGCGGGCCGCGAAGACGTTCGAGGTGTACGGGACGCTGCCGTCCTACCGGGCGATGATGGACCGGGAGGGCGTCGAGGGCCCCGGAGACCTCGCGGTCGTCGGGGACGAGGACGCGGTCGCGGCGAAGCTGGAAGAGCTGGCGAAGGCCGGCGTCACCGATTTCGTCGCCGGCGAGTACATGCCGGGCGACGACCGCAGGCGCACCCGGGAGTTCCTCAAGACCGTCACGGGGCGATGAGCTCGTAGAGGTTGCCGCTGGAGTCGGAGAAGAAGAGGCCGCGCCCGCCCAGCGGGTGGTTCTCGTCGACCCGCCCGTTGTCCGGGTGGGCGGGGTCGTCGCCGTACGGGATCTCGCGGGCGTCGAGGCGGTCCCGGACGGTGTCGAAGGTGGCGGCGTCCACGTCGAAGGCCAGGTGGTGGCCCTGCGGGTAGGCGACGGTCATGAAGTCGAGGGTGAGCTCGTCGTTCACGCGGATCGGGACGAAGTGCCGCGCGTGCGGGTGGACGCCGGTGTAGGGCAGCCCCATGACGGTGGCGAAGAAGCGGGCGGCCTCGTCGTTGTCGGCGGCGGTCACGATCGTGTGGTTGAGCGTGATCGTCATTCGGGGGCTCCTTCCTTGAGGGCTCCGTGGAGGAAGACGTCCAGGTAGTCGTCGACCGGCAGCGGGTCGGGCGTCTCGGGGCCGCCGGGCGGGCGGGAGCGGGTGAAGAGCAGGCCCATGAACAGGCTCGCGATCTGCTCGGCGGGCAGGCGCAGCCGGTCGCGTTCCGGTTCGAACAGGTCGGCGAGGGCGTCGCGGGTGCGGGTCATCGCGTTCTCGCGCCCGGCGCCGGGATGGTCGCGGCCGCCGGGCAGGCCGCGCCCGCCGCGGCCGGTGGCGTGCAGCGCGCCGATGACCAGGCCCATGCGGGTGAGGTAGGCCTCCACCGCGGCGGCGGCCTCGGCGAGGCGGGCGGGCAGCGGCTGGTCGAGCGGGATCGCCTCGATCTCCGCGAGGACGTGCTCGCCCCGGAGCGCCTCGGCGACGCACGCGTCCAGCAGTTCCTCCTTGTCGGCGAACACCCGGAAGATCGTGGCCTCGCCGATCCCGGCCGCGCGGGCGATCTGGCCGGTCGTGACGGCGGTGCCGTGCTCGGCGACCAGCGGCAGCGCGGTCCGGACGATCATTTCGCGGCGTTCCGGGGGGCTCATCCCGGGAGCGCGCCGCCGTCTCTTCTGCTCCATGCCCGCCAGGCTACGGAGTGAGTACTCACTCCGTCAATGTCGAAGTGAGTATACTACTCACTCCGCGGATTCCGACAGACCCGCACTCATGGGCTGATACCGTTGCGATGCTGCGCGCCTGGAGCGAAGTCCGGTGAGAATCCGGCGCTGTCCCGCAACTGTGGTGCCCTTCCGAGTGGCCGAGCCAGGTCGCCTCCTCGCGCGCCGACGACCGTCGACCTCGTGGAAGGGCGATCCGTCCTGAGCGGGCCGCGGCTTCCCGCAGCATGGAGGCTCCTGTGAGACCCGTACGCACCCTCGGCGCGGTGATGGCCATCGGCGCCGTCCTGTTCGCCTCCGCATGCGGCGGCGACGACGCGGCGTCCGGAGACGGGACGACGTCCGCCGAGCAGTCCGTCACCGTCCAGGCCGCGAACGGCGCGGTGACGGTGCCGGCGAAGCCGAAGCGGATCGTGTCCCTCTCCCCCACCCACACCGAGACGCTGTTCGCGATCGGCGCCGGTCCGCAGGTGGTGGCGGTGGACGAGTACTCCAACCACCCGGCGAACGCGCCGAAGACGAAGCTGTCCGGCTTCAAGCCGAACGCCGAGGCGATCATCGCTTACAAGCCGGACCTCGTCGTGCTGTCCGACGACCTGAACGGCGTGGTCAAGGCGCTGGAGAAGGTGAAGGTGCCGGTCCTGCTGGAGCCGGCGGCGGCGAAGCTGGACGACGCCTACGACGAGATCACCGACCTCGGACAGGCCACCGGCCACACCGCCGAGGCGAAGAAGGTCACCGACGGCATGCGGGCCTCGATCCAGCGGACGGTCGCCGCGTCGTCCAAGGCCAAGGGCCTCACCTACTACCACGAGCTCGACCAGCAGCTTCACTCGGTGACGTCGCAGACGTTCGTTGGCCAGGTGTACGCGCTGTTCGGCCTACAGAACATCGCCGACAAGGCCGGGAAGGCGTCCGGCGGATACCCGCAGCTGTCCCGCGAGTACCTGCTCAAGCAGGACCCGGACCTGATCTTCCTGGCCGACACCAAGTGCTGCGGGCAGAACGCCGCCGCCCTCGGCAAGCGCCCCGGCTGGTCGGACCTCAAGGCCGTCAAGGGCCAGGGCGTGGTCGAACTCGACGACGACATCGCCTCCCGCTGGGGTCCCCGCCTGCCGGAGTTCGTGAAGGCGATCGGCGACGCCGCCCAGAAGGTCCAGTGACCGGGGACTCCCGCCCGTGAGCAAGCGCCCGGCCCGCTCCGGAGACGTCCCCGACGACCAGACCAAGACGTCTGCGCGACGCGGGCAGAAGCCCGCGTGGCGCGGGCGGGGGGAGGCGCGGCAGCAGGCCCGGCTGCGGCCGCTGCCGCTCGCGGTGGCGGTGGGCCTGCTGGTGGCGGCCCTGCTGGCCGGGGTGCTGGTCGGGGCGGCCGGGCTGCCGGTGGCGGGGGTCCTGAAGGCCCTCGCCGACAAGATCCCGTTCGTGCACGTCGACTCGGGGTTCGGGGTGATCGACGAGAACGTGCTGTTCGAGCTGCGCGTGCCGCGGGCGCTGATGGCGGCGCTGGCCGGGGGGATGCTGGCGGTGGCGGGCGCCGGATACCAGGGCGTGTTCCGCAACCCGCTCGCCGACCCGTACCTGCTCGGCGCGGCGGCCGGTGCGGGGGTCGGCGCGACGGTGGTGATCGTGCTGGTGCCGGGCGACCCCGGATACGGGGTGCCGCTGGCCGCGTTCGCCGGCGCCATGGGCGGGGTGTTCCTGGCGTACGCGCTCGGCAACGTCGCGGCGGGACGCGGGAACGGGGCGGCCACGCTGGTGCTGGCGGGGGTGGCGGTGTCGTCGTTCCTGGCGGCGGTGCAGACGTTCATCCAGCAGATGAACGCGCAGGAGCTGCAGCGGATCTTCTCGTGGATCCTCGGCGGCGTCGGGACGGCCGACTGGCACCAGCTCGGTCTGGTGGCCCCGTACGCGCTGGTGTCGGCGGTCGTGCTGCTCGCGCACGGCCGGCTGCTGGACGTGCTGAGCGTCGGGGACGAGGAGGCGGCGTCGCTCGGGCTGGCGGCGTCGCGGGTGCGGCTGACGGTGCTGGTGGCGGCGTCGCTGGCGACGGCGTCCGCGGTCGCGGTGAGCGGGCTGATCGCGTTCGTCGGCATCGTCGTGCCGCACATCGTGCGGCGGCTGGCGGGCGGCTCGTACCGGATCGTGCTGCCGCTGTCGCTGCTCGGCGGGGCGGCGTTCCTGGAGGCGGCGGACCTGGTGGCGCGGACGGCGGTCAAGCCGGGCGAGCTGCCGCTCGGCGTCGTGACGGCGTTCGTCGGCGGGCCGTTCTTCGTCGTGGTGCTGCGCGCCTCCCGCAGGCAGGTGGACACGTGACGGTCGCGGTGCGGGGGCTGGACGTCGCGCTCGGCGGGCGGCCGGTGCTGGAGGGGGTGTCGCTGGACGTCCCCGCCGGGACGTGGACGGCGGTCATCGGGCCGAACGGCGCGGGGAAGTCGACGCTGCTGCGCGCGGTCCTCGGGCTCGTCCCGTCCCGCGGCGAGATCGCCCTCGCGGGCGAGGACCTGCAGACGCTCAAGCCGCGGCAGCGCGCCCGGCTCGTCGCCTACGCCCCGCAGAGCCCGAACCTCCCGGTCGGCATGACGGTGTTCGACTACGCCCTGCTGGGCCGCTCCCCCTACATCCCGCATCTCGGGCGCGAGAGCGCGCGCGACCGGGCCATCACCGGCGAGGTGCTCGGCAGGCTGGACCTCACCGCCTTCTCCGCCCGCCCGCTCGACCACCTGTCCGGCGGGGAGCGGCAGCGCGTGGTGCTGGCCCGCGCGCTCGCCCAGCAGGCCTCCGTGCTCCTGCTGGACGAGCCGACCACCGCGCTGGACATCGGCCACCAGCAGCAGGTGCTGGAGCTGATCGACCAGCTGCGGCTGTCCGACGAGCTCACGGTCGTGACCACGATCCACGACCTGACCCTGGCGGGGCAGTACGCCGACGGCCTGGTCCTGCTGTCGGGCGGGCGGGTCGCCGCGGCGGGGCGGCCCGAGCAGGTCCTCACCCGCGCGACGGTCGAGGAGCATTTCGGCGCGCGGGTGCACGTCACGTCCGGTCCGGGCGGCCGGCCGATCCTGTCACTGGAGCGTCCGTGAACATCGAGACGGTGTGGCGCGAGGAGGACGGCGCGCGGCTCGCCATGACCGTGTGGCGGCCGGGCCCCGGGCACCGGATGATCTCCTCGGCGATGCTCGGCGGCGGCATCGGCCCGGCGCGCTGGGTGCTGAACGCGCAGGTCCCGGGCAGCTACTCGCGGACGGACCCCGTCGCGCACCTGGCAGAGCTGGCGGCGTCGCAGGGGCTGGACGGCCGGGGCGCCGGGATGCTCACGGCGGCGTCGGTGGCGCGCACCATGCGGCGCGACGACGAAGGGGTGAGCGTGTCGGCGACGGTCGGGCTGCGCGTCCCGACCTGGGCCGCCGCGCCCGCCGGGACGCCCGATCCCGAGCTGGCACCGCTCGCGGAGGGCGGCGCGTCCGAGCCCGCCCGAGCGCCCGGGACCGTCAACATCGTGGTCGGCGTGCCGGTGCCGATGAGCGACGCGGCGCTGGTGAACGCGGTCGTCACCGCCACCGAGGCCAAGACGCAGGGACTGCTCGAAGCGGGGTTCCCGTGCACGGGGACGGCGTCGGACGCCATCTGCGTCGTGGTCGAGACCGGCGGGCAGGAGGAGATCTTCGCGGGCCCGCGCTCGACATGGGGGTCGAGGATCGCCCGCGCCGTGCACGCCGCCGTGCACGCGGGGGCCGTCGACTACGCCCGGCTCCTGGAGGGCGGGGACTAGCACCGGCCGCCGTACCACCCCGGTGCGGTACGGCGGCCGGTCTCAGGGCCAGTGCAGTGTGGGGTTGGCCTCACCTCCTCCATATGCGCGTCCTCCGACCGGCGTGACCGTCAGCCGGCATGGGGAAGGCGATGTCCGTATCCGTTGGGGCCGTTGTGCCCGTTACGGCTGTTGTGACGGAGCGGGTCGGTGGCGAGCGGGTCGCCCCCGATGTCCAACAGGGACCCGTTCATCGGCGGCAGGGAGTGCAGCCCGGTCGGCGGCTCCCGGTCGACGGGCGGGCGCGGGCCGGGCTGCCCGTCGACCGCCGCGGTGAGCGCGTCGACGCGGCGGCGGGCGCGGTCGGCCTCGGCGCGGGCGGCGTCCCGTTCGGCGGTGAGCGCCCGGACCGCGGCGCGCAGCTCGTCGGCGGTGCGGGTGAGCTGCCAGGTGTGCTGTTCGAGCTCGCGGGCCCGCGCCTGGATCTGGTCGCGGTCGGCGACGGCCTGCCCCCGCTTGGCCTCGGCGTCGCGGACGGCCGAGCGCAGGTCATCGGCGGCGCGGGTGGCGGCCTCGGCCTCGACGCGCTGCCCCTCGACGAGGGTCTCGGCCTCCGACAGCCGCCCGTGCAGCGAGACCAGCTCCGCGCGGGCGCTCTCCAGGGAGGAGAGCAGCTCGCCCTCCCGGGAGGCCATCCGGTCGCGTTCGCGCTCGGCGGCGAGGCGGGCCGCGCGGGCGCCCTCGGCGTCGTCCTCGGCCTCCTGGCACTCCTGGCGCGCGGCGTCGCGTTCGGCGGCGAGGCGCTCGGCCTCCGCGCGGGCGGACGCGGCCTCCTGCTCGGCGGCCTCCGCCCGGGCCCGCGCGGTGGACGTCTCCCGCCACGCGAGCCGCGCCTGCCGCTGGGACTCGTCGCGCTCCCGCTGCGCGATCGCGACCTGCCCGGCGGCCTCGGCGCGGACGTCGGCGACCCGCCGCTCGACGCCGGCGACGCTCAGCTCGGACATCAGCGATCCGGCGAGCCGGTCGGCGAGGCCCTCCAGCCGGTCGACCATCTCCCACGTCCAGGCGACCTGGCCGGTGAGGCCGGGGGATTCGAGGCCGCGCTCGCGGCTCGCCAGCGCGGCCTTCTCGCACGCGCCGTCCCCGTCCTGGCAGTAGCGGACGGTGCGGGCGCCGCGCACCGGCTGCGGCACGGGCCGTCCGCAGCCGGCGCACGGCCAGACCGCGACCGGGTCACCGAGGCGTGCGATCCCGGCGCGGTCGTCTTCGAGGGCCGGCGGCTGCCCCGCGCCGGCCGGGATGGTCAGGTCGGCCGACGGGTCGGTCTGCCGCGCGGGCGCGCGGGCGGCGTCCGACGCGGCCTGGAGCAGCGCCGCGGCGTCCGCGGACGCCCGCGCCGCGTCCGGTCCCCCGACCTGGCCGCCGGAGGGCGCGGGGTCGCCCTCGGCGTAGGCGGCCGGGTCGGTGATGACGGGAAGGTCGGTCTGCGTCGTGGCGGCGGGGGTCGGGGCGACGTTGTCGATCGGGGCGACCTTCTGGTCTTCCATGTGCCGTGGTACGCACGAACACCGGGAGGCGTTCGACGTTTCCGGCAACGACTTGCGACCCGTTCGCCCCGCCGGGCTCAGCCGTCGTGTTCCCGCAGGTAGTCCTCCCGCATGCGGCGGCGGCTGAGTTTGCCGGACGGGGTGCGCGGCAGCGTCTCGCGGAACTCCAGGCGCCGCGGGTGCTTGAGCTTGGACAGGCGCGGCCCGCAGTGCGCGAGCAGTTCGGCGGCGAGGGCGTCGCCGGGCTCGGCGCCCTCGGCGGGCTCGACGAGCGCGACGACGCTCTGCCCCCAGTCCTCGTCCGGGACGCCGATGACGACGACGTCGCCGACCGCCGGATGCTGCAGCAGCGCCGACTCGATCTCGGCCGGGTAGATGTTCACCCCGCCGGAGATGATCAGGTCGGTGCGGCGGTCGCTCATGTAGAGCCAGCCGTCCTCGTCGAGGTGGCCGAGGTCGCCGGGGGTGTAGTACTCGCCCCGCATGCTGGAGGCGGTCTTGTCCGGGTCGCCGTGGTACTCGAACCCGGGCTGGCCGGTCGCGTAGATCAGACCCGTCTCCCCCGGCGGCAGCTCGGCGCCCGCCGGGTCGAGGATCTTGATCTGGACGCCGTCGACCGGGCATCCGACCGTCCCGGGGTGGGCGAGCCAGTCGTGCGGCTTCGCGACGACGACGGGGCCGCTCTCGGTGGAACCGTAGTACTCGTAGAGGACGGGCCCCCACCAGTCCATCATCCGCTGCTTGGTCTCCACGGGGACGGGCGCGGCGCTGTGGAACACCTGCCGCAGCGACGACACGTCGTAGCGGGCGCGGACGTCGTCCGGCAGGGCCAGCATCCGGTGGAACATCGTCGGCACCATGAAGGTGTTGGTGACGCGGTGCCGCTGGATCAGCTCCAGGGTGTGCTCGGGACGGAACTGCGGGGCGACGACGATGGCGTGCCCGAGGTTGAGCGCCATCATCGCGTGGACGCACGGCGCGGAGTGGTAGAGGGGCCCGATGGCGAGGTGGACCTCGTCGCCGGGTTCGAGGCCGAGATGGCGCATCAGCGTCTGCCGCATGACCTCGATGAGCATCTCGGGCGGGATGTCGAGCAGGGGCCGCCGCACGCCCTTCGGCCGTCCCGTCGTCCCGGACGTGTAGAGCATGATCGAGCCCATCTGCCGCTTGGCGGGCGGGTCGGCGCTGGCCGAGGCGCACAGCGAGGCAGTCGTGCGGTACCCCTCGGCGGGGTCGACGCCGAGCCGCGCGTCGGCGGTAATGCCCGCCTCCTCGGCGGCGCTGGAGACCGCGCCGGCGAGCGCGCTCTCGGTGATGACGGCCTTGGCGCCGCTGTCGGCCAGGATGTAGCCGATCTCGGACACGGTCAGGTGGCGGCTCGCGGGAACGAGGTAGAGCCCCGACTGCGTGGCGGCGAGCAGGACGGTGAGGAACTCGGGCCGGTTGCCGAGGACGGTCGCCAGCGCGTCGCCGGGCCGCAGGCCGAGGTCGACCAGCGCGTTGGAGAGGCGGTTCACCTCGGCGTGCAGCTCGCCGTAGGTCATCGGCACGCCCGCGGCCAGCACGGCGGGACGATCGGGGTGGTTGCGCGCGATCTCGTAGAAGCCGACGCCCTCAACGCCCATGAGGCTCTCCTTTGTCCGGTCCGGCGGCCCTCGCCCGTCCGTGGGGTGACCCGCGTCCATCTGACCTATGTTGCTGGCGCCCCGTCAAGAGGCCGGGGCCCCGGGTCCTCACGGCGGGCGGATCCCCCCGGCCGGTCGGGAAAGCCGCTGACCGCGACCGTGCGGCTACGTATCATGTGATCGCAGTGCCGGGGGGCCGAAGGAACGAGACCTACGCGGCGATGGGGCGTGATGACGGGACCGCACGGCGGCGACGGCGACCGGTCACGGCCCCCGGCACGCCGGGACGGATTACCGGGCTGGCTCCGCCGGCTGCTCCAGGTGCTGGTCCTCGACCTGGCGTCCACCGTGGTCATCAGCCTCGGGGTGACGCTCGTCCACGGTGCGTTCTGGCTCAACGCGGCGGTCTCCCTGCTGGTCATCGCGGCGGTGACGGCGGGCCTGTTCGCCTTCTACCCCGACCACGCGCACGCCGTCATGGAGCGGGTGTCGAGGGCGCTGAAGTGGGGCGGCGCGGCACTGGCGTGGTGGGTCGCCGGGGCCGCGGTGATGGCGCTGGTCCTGCTCGCCGGCGTCGGCGTCCACCGGCTGGGCGAGCGCACGGGGGCGTGCGGGCAACCGCTGGAGCTGCGGGTGCTGACCGCGCCGGAGACGCTCACGCCGCTGCGCGCCGCGGCGGCCGAGTTCGCCGGCGACGGCCGGGACGACCGCGGCTGCCGCAAGTACAGCGTCACCGTGGTCCCCGAGACGGGGCCGGTCCCGCTGTACGACGGGTTCCGGCTGCTGTGGCGGCGCAGCGAGCCCGCCGACGAGCGGCACAGCGACGCGCAGCAGCTCTTCGGCCCGCAGCCCGACATCTGGGTGCCGTCGTCGACGGCCGAGTACGACTTCGTCCCGAAGGGCGCGGGCCAAGCCGGGGCGGCGGAGGCGGGCGCGGCCGGCGCGGCGAAGGGTGATCCCCTCTTCCGCCCGCGCGGGACGCTCGGGACGTCGCCGCTCGTGCTGGCGCTGTTCACCAAGGCCCACGAGTCCGTCGCCGACCCGATCGCCGCACCCATCGCGACGGACACGGCGGCACTGCTGAAGCGCTTCGCCGACGCCGGGGTGAGGCTGCGCGCCATCGCCCGTCCCATCCCCGAGACGTCGACGGCCGCGCTGGCGGTCACTCCCGCGCTGTACGACGCGACGCCGGACGGCGACGACCGGGAGGACGAGCGGTTCGCCGAGCCCGCCGACCTCGTGGCGCCGGACGCGGTGTCGCTGCTGTGCCGGTTCCGCCAGCAGGCCGCCGCGCAGGCGTCCGAGCCGCCGGACGACATCGCCGTCGCCGTCCCCGAGCAGGTGCTGCACGACTACGACATGGGCCGCCCGCTCGGCGACGACCGCTGCGGCGCCGTCGACGCGGACGCGGCCCCCTACGCGGCGTGGCGGCTGCACCCGTACTACGCGACCGACCTGCCGACGCTCGACTACCCGTTCGTCCAGGTCCGGTGGCGCGGCCAGGACACGCGGGAGCGGGACGCCGCGGTCGCCGACCTCCGCCGCTGGCTCGAACGCAATCCCCTGACGGCGCAGGGCTTCCGGGACGAGCGCGGCGTGATCCCGCCCGCGAACGAGGGCGATGCCGCGCACCACTACCTGTCGCGGCTCCAGAGCGTGGTCGGCAACCGGGTGATGCCGCCCGTCGTGGGGCTCCAGCCGGCGGAGGGCGTCCAGCGGACGCTCGACCGCATCGGCGCCGCCCGTCCGAGGATCCCGGTGTCGCTGATGCTGGACGTGTCCGGGTCGATGGGCGGCGCGACCCCGGGGCGCGACGGCTCGCGCCTCGCCCGCGGCACCTCGTTCCTGCGCAGCCTGGTGACGCAGTTGCAGAGCAACGACCGCGTGAGCCTGCAGGTGTCGTCGTCGACGGCGCCGGCCGGCAGCCGGGAGACGTTCGGGAACGTTCCCCAGGACACCGCGTCGCCGGACCAGAAGAGCGCGGTGGCGAGCCGGCTGCAGGCGGTCGCGTCCGGCGGCGCCGACCAGCCGCTCAGCGACGCGATCGCGGCGGCCGACGTCGGGTCGGGCAGGCAGAACATCATCCTCGTCACCGACGGACAGTCACCCGCGACCAACCCCGGCATCGGCTCCCGCACGGAATGGCTGTCGGGCGAGTTCCGCGACCGGCACCCGGGCCTGCGGCTGACGGTCGTGCTGACCGGTCCGGCGGCGTGCGGCTCCGCGCCCGTGCGGCAGATCGTGGACGCGTTCGGCCCGGACGGCGGGCGGTGCGTGCGGCTGACCGACGCGCCCGAGGCCGAGCAGGCGGCCGAACTCCTGTCGGAGCTGCGATGAGGGGAGGACGGTTCCTGCCGAAGGGCCGGCGGGCGTGGGTCAGCGCCGCCGCCGGGGCCGCGCTCGTCCTGGTCGTCGGCATGGTGGTGCTGCTGAGGCCGGATTCGTCCTACCAGGGGATCGAGGGCGACTGCGACCGCTCGGAGCTGCTGGTCGCCGGCGGCACCGACGTCAGCCTGAAGAACCAGCGCCGGGCGCTGATCCGGCAGTGGAACGAGACCCGCTACCCCGGCGGCCGGCCGCACCCGCACGCGACGCTCGTGGAGGTGTCGGAGTCCACCGACCTCCAGCACAGCCAGCTCAAGGCGGTGCAGGAGTCGGGCGGCTGCGCCTACGACGTCCTGATCATGGACAACACGTGGACGGCGCAGTTCGCGGGCAGCGGCTACCTGCGGCCGCTCGACGACATCGAGGACCGGGAAGACTTCTTCCCCGCCGCGCTGCGGACGGGCGAGTACGACGGCGAGCAGTACGCCGTCCCGTTCAACGTGGACGTCGGCCTCCTCTACCACTGGGAGGGCGTGACGCCGCCGACCGCGTGGCCGGGGCTGCTGTCCGGCAACGTCGCGATGCAGCTCTCCGACTACGAGGGCCTCACCGTGAACGCGCTGGAGGCGGTGTGGAACGACGGCGCCGCCGGGCGCCTCACGGGCGCGGGCCGCCCGGAGGAGGACGACCTGCGCGACACGGTGTATCCGGCGCTCACCCGGCTCGCGCCGCTGGCGCACGGGCCGCTCGCGCCGTCCCGCCAGTACGACGAGCTGAAGAGCATCGAGGCGTTCGCGTCGGGGACGAAACTGATGCGCAACTGGCCGTACGCGTTCTCGGTGCTCGCGTCCGAGCCCCGCATGCGGGACGGCACCCGCCTGCGGTTCGGGGTGAGCGCGCTGCCGGGCCGCACCGTGCTCGGCGGGCAGAACCTCGCGGTGTCGAAGTTCTCCCCCAACCCCGATGACGCGGCCGATCTGGTGGCGTTCCTGAGCGGGACGGACAGCCAGCGCCTGCTGTTCTCGTGCGGCGGGTTCGCGCCCGGCCGCTCCTCGGCGCTCGGCCTGTCGCCGGGCCGCAGCTCGCCCGCCGACGTGAAGGTGCGGACGTGCTCGTCCCTGACCGGGGAGCCGCTCGGTCCCGGCGAGACCGACGTGCCCGACGCGGCGCAGCTCACCCGGCTCGGCCGGGCCGTGGTGACCGCGCTCGGGCGGGCCGAGCCGCGTCCGGTGACCCCGCACTACAGCACGTTCAGCGGCACGTTCCGCGGCTGCGTCCAGAAGATCTTCGACCGGGCGGGGACGGACGCCGCGACGTTCGCGCGGGCGATCGAGCGCTCCCTGGACGGGCGCGCGGCGTCCTGCTGACGGGCGCCGGGGTCCGCTAGCGGGCGCCTTCCAGCGCCGCGCGGGCCATGCCGTGCAGGAGGTCGCCCATCGCGTCGCGGTCGAGCCCGGCGGCGCTGCGCGGGGTGGAGTTGAGCAGGCCGAAGCACGCGTGGACGGCCGCGCGGGTCCGGTCGTCCGGCAGGCCGGGGCTGAGGCGGCGCAGGACCCCGACCCATTCCTCGACGTAGGCGCGCTGGAGCCGGCGGATCCGGTGCCGCTGCGGTTCGGGGACGTTGTCCAGCTCGCGCTCGTGCACGGTGATCAGCGCGGGGTTGTCGAGCGAGAAGGCGATGTGCCAGCGCAGCAGCGCGTCCAGGGCCCGCCGGGGATCGGGGTCGGCGGCGCGGCGGGCGCCCTCGGCGAGCAGCCGCTCGCTGATGTCGAGGAGCATCTCGGCGAGCACCGCCTCCTTCCCGCTGAAGTGCCGGTAGAGGGCGGGCCCGGTGAGCCCGACGGCGCGGCCGAGGTCGCCGATGGAGGCCCCGTGGTAGCCGCGGCGCGCGAACAACTCGGCGGCGGCGCCGAGGATCTCGGCGCGCCGCGGGTTCGGCGGGCCGGCGGGCTCCGCCGCCGCTGGGGACGTCATGCCGGCCAGTCTAGACTAGAGTTGTTAACGGGCGTTAACATCGGCATTGTTAATGAGCGTTAACCGGGAAGGGGGGTCATGAGCGGACCCGAGATCGGCACCCGCGCCGACGTCGCGGGCGAGGCGTTCAAGGCGAGCGCCGCCCACAACGAGGCCCTCGCCGCGGAGCTGCGCGACCGCATCGACCGGGCGGGGCGCGGCGGGCCGGAGCGGGCCCGCGAGCGGCACGTGGCGCGCGGGAAGCTGCTCCCCCGCGACCGGGTCGACACGCTCCTCGATCCCGGCTCGCCCTTCCTGGAGCTGTCGCCGCTGGCCGCGAACGGCATGTACGGGGACGAGGCGCCGGGCGCGGGCATCATCACCGGCGTCGGGCGGATCTCCGGCCGCGAGTGCGTCGTGGTCGCCAACGACGCGACGGTCAAGGGCGGCACGTACTACCCGATCACGGTGAAGAAGCATCTGCGCGCGCAGGAGGTGGCGCTGCACAACCGGCTCCCCTGCGTCTACCTGGTCGACTCCGGCGGCGCGTTCCTGCCCCGGCAGGACGAGGTGTTCCCCGACCGCGAGCACTTCGGCCGCATCTTCTACAACCAGGCCACGATGTCGGGGCGGGGCATCCCGCAGATCGCCGCGGTGATGGGGTCGTGCACGGCGGGCGGCGCCTACGTCCCGGCGATGAGCGACGAGGCGGTCATCGTCCGCGGCCAGGGGACGATCTTCCTCGGCGGCCCGCCGCTGGTGAAGGCCGCGACCGGCGAGGTCGTGACGGCCGAGGAGCTGGGCGGCGGCGAGCTGCACTCCCGCACGTCCGGGGTGACCGACCACCTCGCCGAGGACGACGCGCACGCGCTGCGGATCGTCCGCGACATCGTCGGTACGCTGGGGCTGCGCGAGCCCCGGCCCTGGGACGTCGCGCCGCCCGAGGAGCCGGCCGCCGACCCGGCCGAGCTGTACGGGATCGTCCCGCCCGACTCGCGCACCCCCTTCGACGTGCGCGAGGTCATCGCCCGGATCGTGGACGGCAGCCGCTTCCAGGAGTTCAAGAAGGAGTACGGCGCCACCCTCGTCACCGGCTTCGCGCGGATCCACGGGCACCCGGTGGGGATCGTCGCGAACAACGGGATCCTGTTCAGCGAGTCGGCGCAGAAGGGCGCGCACTTCATCGAGCTGTGCGACCGGCGCAGCGTCCCGCTGGTGTTCCTGCAGAACATCACCGGGTTCATGGTCGGGCGCGAGTACGAGGCCGGCGGCATCGCCAAGCACGGCGCCAAGATGGTCACCGCGGTCGCGTGCGCCCGCGTCCCGAAGTTCACCGTCGTGATCGGCGGCTCGTTCGGCGCCGGGAACTACGCGATGTGCGGGCGGGCGTACTCGCCGCGCTTCCTGTGGATGTGGCCGAACGCCCGCATCTCGGTCATGGGCGGCGAGCAGGCGGCGAGCGTCCTCGCGACCGTCCGGCGCGACCAGATGGAGGCGCGCGGCGAGGAATGGTCCGCGCAGGACGAGGAAGGGTTCAAGGCGCCGATCCGCGAGCAGTACGAGGCGCAGGGGAACCCGTACTACTCGACGGCGCGGCTCTGGGACGACGGAGTGATCGACCCGCTCGACACCCGGCGCGTGCTGGGGCTCGGGCTGTCGGTCGCGGCCAACGCACCGCTGGAGCCGGTCGGCTACGGCGTCTTCCGGATGTGAGGGTGTTGATGTTCGACAGCGTCCTGGTCGCCAACCGCGGGGAGATCGCCGTCCGCGTCTTCCGCACGCTGCGGCGGCTCGGCGTCCGGTCGGTGGCCGTTCACACCGACGCCGACGCCCGGTCGCGGCACGTGCGGGAGGCGGACGAGGCGTTCCGCATCCCGTCGTACCTGGACATCGAGGCGGTGGTCTCGGCCGCGCGGGCGGCCGGGGCGGCGGCCGTCCATCCCGGGTACGGGTTCCTGGCCGAGAACACGGCCTTCGCGCGGGCCTGCGGCGCGGCGGGGCTGGTGTTCATCGGCCCGCCGGCGGAGGCCATCGAGGCGATGGGCGACAAGATCCGGGCCAAGCGGACGGTCGCGGCGGCCGGCGTCCCGGTCGTCCCGGGCAGGGACGAACCCGGCCTGTCCGACGCCGAGTTGAAGGCCGCCGCGCTGGAGGTCGGGCTTCCGGTGCTGCTCAAGCCGTCGGCGGGCGGCGGCGGGAAGGGCATGCGGCTCGTCCGGGACGCGGCCGGCCTGCCGGAGGCCATCGCGTCCGCCCGCCGCGAGGCGCGGGGCTCGTTCGGCGACGACACGCTGCTCGCCGAGCGGTTCGTCGAGAACCCGCGGCACATCGAGATCCAGGTCTTCGCCGACGCGCACGGCGGCGCGGTCCATCTGGGCGAGCGCGAGTGCAGCCTGCAGCGCCGCCACCAGAAGATCATCGAGGAGGCGCCGTCGCCGCTGCTGGGGCCCGAGGCCCGGGAGCGCATGGGCGCCGCAGCCGTCGCCGCCGCGCGGGCCGTCGGGTACGTGGGCGCGGGAACGGTCGAGTACATCGTCTCCGCCGACCGCCCGGACGAGTTCTTCTTCATGGAGATGAACACCCGGCTCCAGGTCGAGCACCCGGTCACGGAGCTGGTCACGGGCCTCGACCTGGTCGAGCTCCAACTCCGGGTGGCCGCGGGCGAGCCGCTGCCGTTCGCGCAGGACGACGTCCGCCTGGACGGCCACTCCATCGAGGCGCGCGTCTACGCCGAGGATCCGGCGCGGGGGTTCCTGCCGACGGGCGGGCGCGTGCTGTCGCTGACCGAGCCCGACGGCGCCCGCGTCGACTCCGGTCTCGACACCGGGACGGAGGTCGGCGGCTCCTACGACCCGATGCTCGCCAAGGTCATCGTGCACGGCGCCGACCGCGCCGAGGCCCTGCACCGCCTCGACCGCGCGCTCGCCGGATACACGCTCCTCGGCGTCCCGACGAACGTCGCGTTCCTGCGGGCCCTGCTCCGGCACCCGGCCGTGGTGTCGGGCGAGCTCGACACGGGGCTGGTCGAGCGGTCCCTGGACGACCTGCTCTCGGGCACGGCCGTCCCGCCGGAGGTGCTCGCCGCCGCGGCGCTGGAGCGGATGCTCGCCCTCGAATCCGGCGACGACCCGTGGGACGTCCCGGACGGCTGGCGTCCCGGCGCGCACGCGTGGGCGCCGTGGATCATCACCCCGTCCGGCGGCGACCCGGTGGAGGTCCGGGTGCAGGGGCGGGCCGCGTCCGCCCGCGTCGCCGTCGGCGGCGACCCGCCGGTCGACGCGTCACTGACCAGGCCCTTCACGCTGACCTACGGTGGAAGGACGACCTCGTTCGAGGCCGCCCACGACGGGCGAACGCTGTGGCTCGGCCGGGACGGGCACGCGTGGGCGCTGAGCGAGCACGTCCGCGCCGAGGGCGGCGCCGCCGCGGGCGCCACGGGCGACGGGGTGCTGCGCAGCCCGATGCCGGGGACGGTCCTGGCCGTCAAGGCGGCCGAGGGCGACCACGTCGACGCCGGACAGCCGCTGGTGGTCGTCGAGGCGATGAAGATGGAGCACACGGTCACCGCGCCGCTCGCCGGCGTCGTGGCCAAGCTGCCGGTCCGCGCGGGCGCGCAGGTCACGCTCGACGCGGTGCTGGCCGTGATCGAGGAGGCGTGAGGATGCCGGTACCGCTGCCCGGCCTTCCCGAGCGGGTCACGATCTACGAGGTCGGGCCCCGGGACGGGCTGCAGAACGAGAAGGCGGTCGTCCCCGCCGGGGTCAAGGCGGAGTTCGTGACCCGGCTCGCGGACGCGGGCCTGCGCACGATCGAGACCACGAGCTTCGTCCACCCCAAGTGGGTGCCGCAGCTCGCGGACGCCGAGGAGCTGCTGGGCGTCCTGCCGCGCTCGCCCGAGCTGCGCTACCCGGTCCTCGTCCCGAACGAGCGGGGCCTGGACCGGGCGCTCGCCAACGGCGTCACCGAGATCGCGATCTTCGGCAGCGCGACCGAGACGTTCGCGCGCCGCAACCTGAACCGCACCGTGGACGAGTCGCTCGCGATGTTCGCCCCCGTCGTGGAGCGGGCCCGCGCCGAGGGCCTCTGGGTGCGCGCCTACGTGTCGATGGCGTTCGGCGACCCGTGGGAGGGCGGCGTCCCGATCGAGCAGGTCGTGTCCGTGGCGTCCCGCATGATGGACATGGGCTGCTCGCAGCTCAGCATCGGCGACACCATCGGCGTCGGCACGCCCGGCCACGTCACCGCGCTCATCGAGGCCTTCGTGGCCGCGGGCATCGGCACCGACCGGCTCGCCGTCCACTTCCACGACACCTACGGGCAGGCGCTCGCCAACACCCTGGCCGCGCTCCAGGCGGGCGTCACCGTCGTGGACGCGTCGGCGGGCGGCCTCGGCGGCTGCCCGTACGCGGAGAGCGCCACCGGCAACCTGCCCACCGAGGACCTCGTCTGGATGCTGGACGGCCTCGGCGTGGAGACGGGCGTCGACCTGGACGCGCTCGTCGCCACGAGCGGCTGGATGGCCGGCCACCTGGGCCGTCCCAGCCCGTCCCGCGTGGTCCAAGCCCTGTCACCCTCACCGGATTCGGAGTAGCCCAGATGATCGACTTCACGCTCACCGACGAGCAGGAGGAGCTGCGGCGCACGGTCGAGCGGTTCGCCCGCGAGACGGTCGCCCCGGTGATCGGCGACCTGTACGAGCGCGGCGAGTTCCCGTACGAGATCGTCGCGGCGATGGGCAAGATGGGGCTGTTCGGGCTGCCGTTCCCCGAGGAGCACGGCGGCATGGGCGGCGACTACTTCGCCCTCTGCCTCGCCCTGGAGGAGCTGGCGCGCGTCGACTCCTCGGTGGCGATCACGCTGGAGGCCGGGGTGTCGCTCGGCGCGATGCCGATCTACCGGTTCGGTTCGGCGGGACAGAAGGAGCGGTGGCTGCCGCTGCTCACGTCCGGGGAGAAGCTGGCGGGCTTCGGGCTGACCGAGCCGGGCGGCGGGTCGGACGTGCCCGGCGGCATGCGCACCACGGCGCGGCTGGACGGCGACTCCTGGGTGATCAACGGCTCGAAGGCGTTCATCACCAACTCCGGCACCGACATCACCGCGTTCGTGACCGTCACCGCGTTCACCGGCGACGACGAGATCTCCACGATCATCGTCCCGAACGGCACGCCGGGCTTCACCGTCGGGCGCAAGTACTCCAAGGTCGGCTGGTCGGCGTCCGACACCCGCGAGCTGTCGTTCGACGACGTCCGGGTGCCGGCGGAGAACCTGGTCGGCGAGCGGGGCCGGGGCTACGCCCAGTTCCTGCGCATCCTGGACGAGGGCCGCATCGCGATCGCCGCCCTGTCGGTCGGCCTCGCCCAGGGGTGCGTGGACGAGTGCCTGCGCTACGTCCACGAGCGGCAGGCGTTCGGCAAGGAGATCGGCCGCTACCAGGCCATGCAGTTCAAGATCGCCGACATGGAGCTGCGCGCGCACACCTCCCGCCTCGCCTACTACGCCGCCGCGGCGAAGATGCTGGCGGGCGAGCCGTTCAAGAAGGAGGCCGCGATCGCCAAGCTGGCCGCCTCCAACGCCGCCATGGACAACGCACGCGAGGCCACCCAGATCTTCGGCGGCTACGGCTTCATGAACGAGTACGCCGTCGGCCGCTTCTACCGCGACGCGAAGATCCTCGAAGTGGGCGAGGGCACCTCGGAGGTCCAGCGCATGCTGATCGCCCGCGCCCTCGGCCTCCCCGCGTCCTGACCCGCGCCGGCCGGCCCGCGAGCGCGGGCCGGCCGCGCCGTCAGCGGATCGCGGAGAGGTCGATCGCCTTCGTCTCACGGTCGCCGATGGCGAAGATCATCGTGTGGCCGACCCTGAACCCGCTGAAGCCCTTGCCTATCTCGATGTCGAGCAGCTTTCCGCTCCGCAGGTCGTAGAGGGTCACCTTCGAGGACGTCATCCCGGGAGCCCGGTAGAGGACGAACCGGTCGCCGATCAGGTTCTGGTCGGTGAAGTGCTCCGCGAGCAGCAGCCGCCCGGCCTTTCCGTCCCTGCGCTGGACCGCGTTGTGCATGGGCTTGCCCCGGTAGGCGGTGTCCGTGGGCCTGCCGACGCACCAGGTCACCCCGCAGGACCACGAGCCTTTGAACGGCGCGAGGACGGCCTTGCGCCGCTCCCCCGTCCGCACGTTCCACAGGTCCCGGTAGCGGATGCTCCCGGCCTTGTCCGCGTCCGTCCCCGGCGAGCCGAGCCAGGGCCAGGAGACGACCCGGAACCCCGTGCTGCCCGCGATCTTCGCGGCCGGTCCGCCCGCCAGGGGCACCCGGAACACGCCCTGCTCGGTCTCCCAGATCACGGTCCGGTCCTCGATGAACAGGCCGGACGTCGGCGACCCCGCCTCGGCGATCCTGCGCGCCTGGCCGCCCGCCAGCGGGGCGGTCCAGATCTCCGTCACCGTCCGGCCACCGGTCCTGCGGGCCAGGCCCCAGGCCACCTGGTCGTCGCCCACGGCGAAGGCCGCGTCATAGGGCTTCGGCCCCTTCGGCGGGACGATCCGGGCGATGACGTCCGCCTTGCCGGTCTTGAGGTCGTACGCCCACACCCGGTCGACGATCCCGGACGCCGAGGCGGTCGTCCCGATCAGCCTGTGGCCGTCCAGGAGCGTGATCGGGCTCAGCGGGCGCCCGTCGGGCAGCGTCCGCGGCACGCTGCGCACGGCGTCCGGCCACCGGTCGCGCACCTTGAC
The DNA here is from genome assembly GCF_039871695.1 of Actinomadura sp. B10D3. NCBI lineage: Bacteria > Bacillati > Actinomycetota > Actinomycetes > Streptosporangiales > Thermomonosporaceae > Actinomadura > Actinomadura sp. B10D3. The sequence goes on along the minus strand of NZ_JBDPLY010000040.1, from coordinate 43,914 downwards.
GGGCGTGCCCAGCTCGGCGGCGGTCACCGGCCTCAGCTTCCCGGGCCCGGCGGCGGGCGGCGGACCGTCACCGCGCAGCATCGCGCCGGCCGCGCTCGTCCCGCCCAGGACCACCGCGACGGCGAGCACGGTGGCCGAGACCCGGCGGCGCACCCTCCTGCGATGCCCCGCCTCCACCTGTTCCAGCAGTCCCGGCGGGACGGTCGGCGCCGCGTCCGCGGCGGTCGCCAGGGTGCCTTGCAGCGCCCGGTCCAGCTCATCGGTCATGGTGCCCTCCCGCCGTGGACGCGGCGGCCGGACGCCAGTCCGCGCGAAGCTTGTCGAGTGCGCGGGCGGCCTGGCTGCGCACCGTCCCGCGCGATATGCCGAGCGTCTCGGCGATCTCCTCGTCGGACAGGTCCTCGTAGTACCGCAGGACCAGCACCGCCCGCTGCCGCTGCGGAAGCGCCGTGAGCGCCTCCCACAGCCGCGGATCGTGCTCAGCCCTGTCCAGGCCGGGGTCGTCGTAGCGCCCTTCCGGGACGGACCGGACCAGCCGCTCGCGTCTTCGCCGCCGCCAGGCGCTGATGTGCTGCCGCGCCATGATCCTCCGGACGTAGCCTTCGGGGTCGCTCTTGTTCGCGACCCGGCCCCATGCGCCGCGCAACCTGATCAGCCCCTCCTGCAGCAGGTCCGCCGCGTCATGGGCGTTTCCGGTGAGCACATAGCCGTAACGCAGCAGCGCCTGGGCACGGGTCGCCACGAATTCCTCGTACGTCACGCCGTCGTCGTTCAAGAGGCCGTCCCTTCCATCACTCCCAGGACGCGCGGCCCTCCGGATCTGTTGCACGGCCGGGCGGATCGGGGTCAGGTGCGGCAGGCCGTGAAGGTGGTGAGGTCGGAGAGGTCGCGGCGGGTGACGGTGGCGAAGCGGCGGCGCAACTCGCGCTCGATGCGGTCGAGCTGCTCGGCCGGCAGGGCGAGGCGGCGGGCGAGCCTGGACGACCCCTTGCCGCCGTGCTCGGCGATCAGGACACGGCCTCCGGGGCGCGTGACGCGGCGCAGTTCGTCCAGGCCGGCCTCAAGGCTCGGCCAGATCGCGACGTTGTTGACCGAGACGACGCAGTCGAACTCGGCGCCGCCGAAGCCGGTGTCGGCGGCGGTGCCGATGCGGAGGTCCGCCCGCGGTGCGTGCTTCCGGGCCATCCTCTGCATCTGCGGGGACGGGTCCACGCCGCACACCCGCCCGGTGGTGGCGCGGGTCAGGCGGCGGGTCAGGGCGCCCGGCCCGTACCCTACCTCCAGGACGTCCTCGCCCGGGCGCACGTCGAGCAGAGCGGCGACCTCGTCCTGCCTGTTCATCCGGAACATGACGCTCCCGGCGAGGCGACCGCGCAGCCCGCTCGGCAGGACGAAGGGCGATCGGGTGGCCTTGCCCGACGTCCACGGTCTCGTCTCCATACCGGGGGAGTTCCCCGACGTGAAGCCCGGAATCCGTCCCGGGCGAGGCCGTGCGCGGTAGGGTCGGCGAATGCTGCTGCGCGCGTACGGGATCGCCCGGTCGCTGGTCATGTACTACGGCATTCCAGGCAAGCACCGGCGCGCGAAGCGCCTCTATGGTGAGTTCCTCGGGCCCGGTGACGTCGCGTTCGACGTCGGCGCGCACGTGGGCGGGCGCGTACGGGTGTGGCGCGGCCTGGGGGCGCGTGTGATCGCGATGGAGCCGCAACCCGACTGCCTGCGCGTCCTGCGCCTCTTCTTCGGACGTGACCGGGAGGTCACCATCGTGCCGGGGGCGGTCGGGGCCAAGCCGGGGCGGGCGCAGCTCGCGATGTCCACGGCCACGCCGACGGTCTCGTCCATGTCGCCCGGCTGGATCACGTCGGTGACCCGGGACGACAGCTTCGCCCGCGTCCGGTGGGACCGCTCGATCGAGGTCGAGGTGACGACGCTGGACGACCTCATCGCGGCCCACGGCGTCCCGGCCTTCTGCAAGATCGACGTCGAGGGGTTCGAGGCGGACGTGCTGGCGGGCCTCACCCAGCCGCTGCCCGCCCTGTCGTTCGAGTACGTACCGTCGGCGCACGACGCGTCCATGGAGGCGCTGCGCCTGGTCGAGCGGCTCGGCGACTACGTCTACAACTACTCCCCCATCGAGACGATGCGGTTCGCGAGCCCGCGCTGGCTGGAGGCGGACGAGCTGCGGCGGCAGCTCGAACGGATCCGTCCCCGCGGCCGGTCCGGCGACGTCTACGCCCGCCTCCGGACCGCCGGGGACCGTGACTCAGCCTGACCGCCGCGCCGTCACTGACCGCTCTCCTTCACGACCGCCTCGCGCACGGCCGGGACGATCTCCTGGGCCCAGCGCGCGAGGGACACCGAGTCCTGCGTCCCGCCGCCGGGCGAGAACAGGATGAAGCCCGACGCGCCGTGCTCCAGCACCGCCCCGGTCAGCTCCTCGACCCACTGGCCGGTGGAGCCGCCGATCCACCGGCCGTCGCGGTCCCGGGTGGCGGGCCGCGGCAGGTCGGTGATGCGGCCGGGGAAGTTGTAGACCGTGCGGACCTCGCCCGGGTCGCGGCCGGCGGCGACGGCCGCCTCGTCGATGATCGGCCGGGACGTCCGGTAGCGCTCGCTGAGCCAGTCCGCCGCGTGGCCGGGGAGCCAGCCGTCGGCGACCCGGCCGGTCGTGGCCAAGGACTTCGCGCCGACCGACCCCGTCCACACCGGGGGCGCGGGGACCGGAGCGGGCTCGATCTCGTCCACCCGGTAGTGGCGCCCGTGGAAGGTCACCGGCGGGCCGCCACCCGACAGCTTCCTGACCAGGACGATCGCCTCCTCGAAGGCCTCCACGGCATCGGACGGCGAGAGCTTCGGGACTCCCATGTCGGAGATCCGGTCCCACAGGCCGCCCGCGCCCATGCCGAGGACGACGCGCCCGCCGGACAGCGCCGACAGCGTCGTGATCATCCGCGCCAGCATGGGGGCCGGGCGGGTCGGCAGGTTGGTGACGTTGGCGAAGCCCGCGAGGTGCTCCGTGCGCCCGAGGATGAAACCCAGCGAGGCGTAGGTGTCCAGGCGGGTGCCGATGTAGGGGTGGTCCGACAGGGAGAAGATGTCGAGCCCGTCCCGGTCGGCCTGCTGTGCCAGCCGCAGCAGCTCGGGACCGTCGTCGATCCCGCTGTGCGCGCCGAAGCCGAAGACGACGTCGTTGACCGGCATTGTTCCGCCTCTCATTCGGAGTCGGCCGTGCCGAACATCTCGGCGAAGCGGCCGGTGAACAGGTCGGCGCCCTTGTAGTCGACCACCGTCGCGGTCGGGACGACCGACGGGCCGTCGGGGGTGGGCATCTGGCCGACGCCTCCGCGCGGGCCGAGCGGGAGCAGGATCATGGGGTCGGCCGCCGCCCGGTACACCGCCGCCGGCCGTTCGCCGCGCAGCTGCGCGGCGATGTTCTGCGCCACGACCTCGGCGTGCTGCATCGCGTACCCGGCCCGCTTGGTCTCGGCCAGGTCGGTGATGTCGCCGACCGCGTAGACGTGGTCGTGCCCGCTGACGTTGAGGTTCTCGGTGACGGGGACGTGGCCCTGCGCCGTCCGGGTCGTGAGCCGGCCGTCGGCGAGGTAGCCGCTGTTGACGTCCACGCCGTACGCGCGGAACCAGATGTCGGCGGTGATCTCCTCGCCGCCGGCGGTGGTGACGGTGAAGGTCTCCGCCCGGCCGCTCTCGACCGCCGGCGGTGCCGTGAGGACCGTGCCCAGCCGCAGCCGGACGCCGAGGTCGCCGAGCTGGCGGTGCAGGTCCTCGCGCATCTCGTCCTCGAAGCCGGGGAGCACCTCCCCGGCCGGGTCGACGATCGTCACCTGCTTGTCCGGCCACACCTCCTTGATCTCCCCCGCCAGCTCCAGCCCGACCGGCCCGGCGCCGGCGATCAGCACCCGGTCGGCGCCGGCCAGCTCCTTGTGCGTGCGGTGCAGGTCGTCCAGCGCCTCGCCGGTCGAATGGGCGGCGGGCTTGGCCGGGTAGGCGTAGCTGGAGCCGGTCGCCAGGACCAGGTAGTCGGCCTCGACACGGCGTCCGGAGGCCAGCGTGACGCCTTCGGGGTCGGCGGAGACCGCGCGGTCCCGGATCACCGTCCCCCTGGCGAGAAGCCGGTCATAGGGGAAGAACATGTTCCCCGCCCAGTCGGGCCGGGTGAGCGCCCGCAGCGCTCCGGACGCGTTGGCGAACGCGTCCCGGGGATCGATGAGGACGACGTCGGCCTCGGCGTCCAGCGCCTTGGCGACCGCCGCTCCCCCGTAGCCTCCGCCGATGACCGCGACAGTACGGCTCATGGTGCACACTCCAAAGACAAGGTTGAGTTCGTACTACGAACCATATTAGTTCGTGATACGAACTGCAACCTCCGGTCTTCTGGAATGCGGTCTCACCGCGTCCGGGCGGCTCCTTCGTCGGGCTCCACGAACACCACGGGGACCTCGTTGTCCGTCACGACGCGACCGAGCAGACCGGCGAGCGCGTCTCGCTCGGCGTCACTGAACCCCACCGGGAGCCTGTCGATCCGCCGGCAGGTCTCGTCGTAGAACGCGTCCACGAGCTTGGCGCCCTGCGCGGTGAGGGCGACCCGGACCGCGCGCATGTCGTCCGGGTCCGCCTCGCGCCGGACCAGGCCGTTGCGCTCAGTGCGGTCCACCAGGCCGGTGAGGCTCGACTTGGCCAGCCCGAGCATCGCCCCCAGCTCGCTCATCCCCCGCGGCTGCGCCATCAGCACGCACATCAGCTGCCCCTGCTGTGCGGTGATGCCGTACTCCCGCGCCGACTCGGCATAGACGGCGTTCACCAGGAAGGCGCCCCGCACCAGCGCGGAGACGACTCCGATCTGCTCATCATCCTGCTTGCCCACGCGACCAGCATACCCCCGCCACCCTCGGAAATTCGCGCAACGAACTACCCGCCGAGCCACTCGCCCACCCGCCGGAACCTGTCGATAGCTTGACAGCTAACCAGATTAGCTTTAGCTTGAAGCTAACGACCTTAGCCGCCGCCTGGGAGGGCTCATGAGCACCGTCACCGCTCCTGCCGCGTCCACCGCCGTCCGCACCATGCGCCGCGTCGCCTGGTCCGCCGGCGCCCTCTTCTGGACGGCCTTCGCCGTCCTCGAAGGCGTCAACCACGGCTGGCTCGCCGGGGCCTTCGCCGTCGCCTTCTTCATCGCCCCGGACCTCACCTTCCTTGTGGGTTTGCGGGACGCCCGCACCACCGAGCGCGGCCAGTTGCCGGCCCGCGCGGTGCCGTACTACAACGCCGCGCACCGCGCCCTGGTCCCCTTCGCCCTGATGCTCGTGTACACGTTCGCGCCCGTCGCCTGGCCGCCGATCTTCGCGGGCCTGTGCGGCTGGATGGCGCACATCGCGCTCGACCGGGCCTTCGGCTACGGCCTCCGCGGCAAGGATGGTTTCCAGAGGTCCTGACCTGGGAGGATCGACCCGTGAGCTACGACGAGGAGCTGGCCGGCCGGGTGCGTGACATCCTCCAGGACCGCCCTGGCCTGACGCAGAAGCGGATGTTCGGCGGGATCGCGTGGCTGGTGGACGGCAACATGTCCGTCGTCGTCCGCAGCAAGGGCGACCTGATGGTGCGGGTCTCCCCCGACGACCACGACGCGATGCTCGCCGAACCCGGCACCGCCACCATGATCATGCGCGACCGCCCGCTCCGCGGCTGGATCACGGTGGCCCCGGACGCCTGCGCCACCCCGGCAGCGCTCAACACCTGGGTGGAACGAGCCCTCGCGTACGCCGCGACGCTGCCGCCGAAGTAACGCCACCCTCCGGCACTGCACAGGTCCTGCCACCGACTGCGATGCCGGGTCGCCGCGGACCCGGTCACAGGGGGGTCACAGCTCCTGGCTCCGTGCTGTGACCGTCAGCCGGATAGAAATCGCGGCGGAAGGTGATTCCGGATGGGCCACCTTGCGCCGGTTTCCTCGGTTCTGGGAGCTGTGCGTATCGCGGCCCATCAGTTTCGTCGATCGAGAAGATGGGTGTGATCATGAGCCTCGATTCGCGTGGTGTCGACCGGCGGCGGCTGCTCGGGTGGGGCGGGCTGGCGGCCGCCGGCGCGGTGGCGGCGGGCGCGCCGCTGGGAGCCGCCCGGCCCGGCCACGCCGACCCGGCCCCGACCGGCGACGACATCCCGCCGGACACCCGGCCCGGCGGGGCCTACGACCGGTACGTGGCGCGGCTGGCCGCCGAGGACAGGTTCTCCGGCGTGGTGATGCTGTCGCACAAGGGCCGGACGGTGCTGTCCCGCAGCTACGGCATGGCCGACAAGGAGAAGGGGATCCGCAACCACGAGGGCGTCGCGGTCAACCTCTCCTCGGGGATCCAGCCGTTCCTCTCGGTGGCCGTCCTGCAATTGGCGCAGCAGGGGAAGTTGGGCCTGGCGGACACGGTCGGCGCCCACCTGACGGGCTTTGCCAAGGACATCGCCGAGCAGGTGACCATCCATCATCTGCTCACCACGACCTCCGGGCTCAACGCCCCGGAATTGGACCTGCAACGCACCTTCCACAGCAAGGAGGAAGTGCACGAGTTCAACCGGCAGTGGACCCGGCAGGCGGAGCTGGCGGTCCCTCCCGGCACGGGCAACCAGGTCCACACCAACGGCGCCGGCGCCGGGCTCTCCATCGCCGCGCAGATCGTGGAGGCCGTGACCGGCACCACGTACTGGGATTACGTGCACGAGCACGTCTTCAGGCGCTGCGGTATGACCGGTTCGGCGTTCTACACCAGGCCGCAGTGGCTCACGGACGAGCACATCGCGCACTCCTACATGCGGCAAGCCGACGGCAGCCGGGTGGACGCCGTCCGCAACCTGGACAAGGGCAGTATCCACCCGGCCATCCAAGGCAAGAACCCCGGCCGCGCCTTCATCGGCTATGCCACGGACGACGGCTTCGCCACCGCGCCGGACCTCGTCCGGTTCGTGCACGCGCTCCATGACGGCACCGTGCTGGACAAGCCCTACGCCGACCTGCTGACCGGGGCCAAGTTCCCCCGAGCAGCGGCCGGGAACGGCACCCCACTCGCCCGACCGTCGTTCACGGGGTACACGGGACCGATCAAGATCATCGCCGGGCAGTGGCTGTTCGGGCGCGGCGGCGGCACCGGCGGCAGCATCGCCAACTGGAACGTCTACCCGGACAGCGGCTGGGTCGGCGTCGTCCTCAGCAACTACGACGACGTGCCGATCCAAGAGATCACGCAGCAGGAGTTGCGGGCCATCACCGGCCAGAGCTGACGCGGGTGAGGGCGGCCTTCAAGCAACCGTCGCGTCCGTTCGGACATCGAAGAGATCGTAGGGCCGCGGGTGGATCTCACGGTCGGACGAAAGCGGAGGCAACGTGATCATCAGGGACTTACACGGCTTGGTCGGCACGATCACCGGCGTGGTGCTGCTCACGATGGCGGCACTGCCGTTGGCCGCGCTGGCGGTATGGCTCCTGGCATGCCGCCGGAGCGTCACCGGCACCCCGGCACGGGCGTGGAAGACGTCGCTGGCCGATGTCGGCATCGTCTACGGGACGGTGCCGTGGGTGTGGATGATCATGTTGCCGGGCGGCCGGGCGGGCGACGTCCCCGGCCGGGTGAGCCTGCTGCCGCTGCGGGACCTGGTCTCGATGTCGACCACCCAGGTCATCGGCAACCTGCTGGTCTTCGCCGCGCTGGGGTTCTTCGCCCCGCTGCGCTTCCGGGCACTGGCGTCGCTGCCGCGGATCCTGGCGCTCGGGGCGGTCGGCTCCGCCCTGGTCGAGACCGCGCAATACGTCCTGCAACTGGACAGGGTGTCCTCGGTGGACGACATCCTGCTCAACGCCGCGGGCGCCGGCCTGACCGCTTTGGCGTCACGCCACTGGTGGCGCACCACGGCCAACACGTCGTCAGACCGACTCCCATCGACCCAGGGGCCACACGAAGGACCCTCGGACGACGCCCTCGTCAGGACGCCGAGTCGAACACACCGGCCTTAACGTCCGCGAGGAGCGAAGCCCACGCCGACGGCGCGATGGCGTGCATCGGCCCGTCCACATCCTTGGAGTCCCGCAGCGCCACACCGCGGCCCGTCATCGCGGCCACCTCAACGCACATCTGCCCTTCGCCACCGCTGTGGCTGCTCTTGCGCCTCAACGCGGCGACCTCGACACACTGCCCCTCGCTGCCTTCGCTATAAGTACTCTTCCGCCAGATCAGAGCGGCCTCAGCTTCACTGGAGCCTCTCTGTCGCCATCCCATGCTGGCATTCGCCTGATCGGTCATGTCTTTGACCTTAGCTTCTCGATCAGTATTAGTGAATCCTCCGCGGACAGCGAGGATTTCAATAGTTGCGCGAAAGACCAATCGTACCGACGCACGTCCTTGTCTGCCTCCAGGTACCACCCTGCGGTGAGGTTCTCGACCAGCACGACTGAAAGATCACGCGTGCTGATAACGCTGAAAGATCCATTTATGCCAGCATGCGCACCGGCGGAGAACGGGAGCACCCGGACGGTGACGTGGCCCAGTCGCGACACCTCGATCAGGTGGCCTAGCTGGGCCTCCATTGTCGCTTCTCCTCCGATCCGCTGCCTGAGAGCCGCTTCACTGACTATCGCGTTCAACTGCGGCGGGCGCGGTTTCGAGAGAACCTCCTGTCGCCGGAGCCTCACCGCCGTCATGGCGTCCACCTCCACCGATTCCCCTTGTGAGCCCCCGACTTTCATGATCGCCCGAGCATAGGCTTCGATCTGCAAGAGTCCGGGAATTAGATGGAGCTGGAAGCTCTTGATGGAGTTGGCTTCACTTTCGAGGCCGATATAGTCGACCGTGGTCGACAGAAGCCTTCCCTCGTAGCGATGCCACCATCCCTTCTCCGCCGCGTGTTCGGCTAAGTCGAAGAGACACTCCCGATCTCGAGAATCGGTAACCTCGTAGCGGTCGAGCATGTGCTCCAAGGCGGGGCGGCGGATGCCGCGCTTGCCTGTTTCAAGTTTGCTCAGGGAGGAGGGGGTGCGGTGCAACAAGCGCGCCGCCCCCTGAAGCGTGAGGCCTCTCTCCTCACGGAGAGCGCGCAGCCGCTGGCCGAGCTTGCGGCTTCGCATGGTCGGGCGCTGCGGGTTGTCCATGGCGTAATCATTACCTGACGTTGAGTGACCATGGGACGGCGTCCGTCAAGTTGGCCAAAGTGACTCAGTCAAAAGTGACCGGGGCCATCGTGCCCTGGGACTTGGGGACGAGACGCGCGAACGTATCGCTCGTCACAGACCCTTCAGCTCACCCTCTTCGGTGACGACGACCGAGAGGAACGAGCGATGACGGTGCCGACGGTGAAGTTCGACGCGCTTCTACTGCCGGGCATGGAGCGGGCGGCGGGGCATGCGCGCCGGTGGCTGCGGGAAATCCTGGACGGGCACCCGTGCTTGGACGACGCGTCGCTCTGCCTGAGCGAGTTGGTGACCAACGCCCTGCGGTACACCGACTCGGGGGGCGGCGGGCAGATCCTCGTGGAGGTGAGCCACTCGGACGCGACCGTTCGCATCGAGGTCGTCGACGACGGCGGCTCCGCGACCGTTCCGCACCTCGCCGTGCCGGGCGAGACGGCGATCGGGGGGCGGGGCCTCCGCATCGTCGCCTTCCTCTCCGGCGGCTGGGGCGTCGTCCGGCGCGCGAAGGGCCACTCCGTGTGGTTCGAGATCGACCACGGCTGAGGGCCCGGCGGCTCAGCGGGCGCTCGGCCGGTTCGAGGGCGAGAGGCCTTCGGTCTGCTCGCGGATCAGGGCGAGGGTGCAGGCCCGTTCGTGGCGGGCACCGATGCGCTTGAACCGCCGGGCCGCGTCCGTGAGCTCGCCGACGTCGCGGTGAAGGCGCCCGGAGGCGCGGGCGAGGCAGGCGGCGGCCCACGCGTTCTCCGCGGCGGCGTCCGAGGCGGCGGCCAGGCGCCCCGGGGCGTCCGGCAGGCCGGCGGCGACGGCGAGTTCGGCCCCGGCCGCGCGGGCGTAGCCGCGGTGCCAGTCCTGGGGCGGGAAGGCGGCGAACGCCTGCTCCACCAGGGCCGGAGCATCGCGGGACCGCCCGGACCGCAGGGCGGTCCGGGCGTCGACGAACGCCGCGTAGGAGGCCAGGTAGCGGGACCGGGCGTCTCCGGCGATCCGCTCCGCGCGGGCGCGCCACAGCGGGAGACCGTCCTCGTCGCCGAGCAGCCCATGGGCCAGGGCGACGGCGGCGACCGAGGGCGCCATCCAGGCGAGCGGGCCCCCGGCGTGTTCGCAGACGTCCCACAGCGTCGCGGCGCGGGACAGTGCCCCGTCGAGGTCGCCCGCGAGGACCAGCGCCTGGACGAGGGTGCTCATCGCGACCGGTGACCGGGTGCCGATGAGGTCGTCGGACGCGGCGAGGCCGGCCGCCGACAGCGCCGCGCGCAGATCGCCGGCCGCGACGGCGCAGGCGGTGGCCATGTGGTAGGTGTCGGTGATCTCCGGGGCGGAACCCGGGACGTCGCGCGGCATCGCCGGAAGCAGGCCCAGGCGTTCGGTGGCGATCCGGTGCGCCTCCCGGAACCGGCCCGTGGTGAGGGCGGCGATGCCGGACGCGTCCAGCGCGGCCGACAGCAGGACCGGGTCGCCGGTGGTCCGGGCGGCGGCCAGCGCCTCCTCGGCCAGGGACGGGTCCGGGGTCACCTTCTCGGCGCCGTGATTCCACGCCCTGGCGGCGGCGACGTGCGCGGCCACGATCCGGTCGCGGGCGTCCCCGGCGGCACAGGCCCGTTCCAGCAGGTCCCGCAGGCGCTCATGAGGGATCTCGGTGTCGAATCCGGACGGGTGCCGCTCGGCGGTCACCACGGCGAACGCGAGGGTGACCGCTTCGCCGTCGCCGTCGCCCGCCCTGCGGGACTGCTCCGCCGACTCCAGCAGGAGATCGAAGGCCCGGCCGGTCTCGATCAGGGCGTGCGCGGCGTCCGCGGCGTCCCGCAGATCGAGCGCCGCCTCGTCCGGCGCGGGCGCCCGCCGGGCCGCCTCCTGGTAATGGCCGGGTGCCTCACCGAGGAACCGGCGCGCATAGGTCAGGCGTCCGAGGGACCGGGCGAGGCGGTGCGGCACGTCCGCACGGCCGGGCGGCGCGCCGGCGAGGGCCGCGCGCAGGTCGGCGGCGACGGAGTCGAAGCGGTCGCGCCAGTCGCCGTCCAGCAGCGCCTCCATCTCGGCGGCGGTGTCGGCGGCCCACCGCAGGTACCGTCTCCGAACGGCCCCGTGCGCGGCACCGGCGGCCAGCCGCTCCGCGGCGAACGCGCGGACCGTCTCCAGCATGCGCCACCGGCCTTCCGCGGTGCGGACCACGAGGCTCTTGTCGACCAGCCGCCCGAGCAGGTCCGCGGTCTTCCCCGCCCCGAGGCCCGGGACGACCGCACCCACGGCCGCCAGGTCGAACCCGCCGACGAACACCGAGAGGCACTCGAACAGCATCTTCTCGTCATCGGTCAGGAGGTCGTGGCTCCAGCGGATGACCTCGCGCAGCGACCGGTGCCGGTCCACCGGCCCGCGGCCTCCGGTCAGCAACCGCAGCACATCGTCCAGTGCCGACAGCAGTCCGGTCGTCCCGAGGGACGCGGCGCGCGCCGCGGCGAGCTCGATCGCCAGCGGCATCCCGTCCAGCCGGCGGCAGATCTCCGCGACGTCCGCGCCGGCGGCGGTGAATCCCGGATCGGCCGCCACGGCGCGGTCCAGGAACAGCCGTTCGGCGTCGGAGTCCGCCGGGAGCGGGCGGACGGGGACGGTCCGCTCGCCCTGCACACCGATGCGCTCACGGGCGGTGGTCAGGACGGTCACGGTCGGGCACGCCGTGAGCAGCCGCTCGACGAAGCCGGCGGCCGCGTCGAGGAGATGCTCGCAGTTGTCCAGCACCAGCAGCGTCCGGCCCCTGGCGAGGCGGCGGGCGATGATGTCCTCCAATGACCGGCCGGGCCGCTGGGTCACGCCGAGCGCGGACGCCACCGCCTGCGTGACCAGCGCCTCACCGACCGGCACGAGGTCGACGAACGCACCGCCGAGCGGGAACGCGGGCGCGGCCGCCTCGGCGGCCACCGCGGCCAGCCGCGTCTTGCCGACCCCGCCGGTGCCGAGGAGGGTCACCAGCCGCTCCTTCTCCAGCAGGGCGAGCACCGTCGCGATCTCCTCGGCACGCCCGAAGAACGCGGTCCGCGCGGCCGGCAGGCCGGCGATGTGCCCCGGCGGAGGTGTGCCGCGCCGCGCCTCCTCCGCCAGCTCCCAGCGGTCGGTCACGCCGTATTTGCGCAGGAGCGAGGAGATGTGGCTCTCGACGGTCCGCACCGAGATGTGGAGCCTGCCGGCGATCTGGACGTTCGACAGCCGCTCGGCGAGCGCCGCGAGGACCTCCGCCTCACGTTTCGACACCTGGACCGGACGATGGGGAGTCACCACGCCAGTCTCCCCGACCTCGGGACCCTGATGGCGAAATCCGTGCCGTCTCCGTGGCGGCACGGATGTCCTCACCAGGCGGTTGCCGAAGACTTGCGGGCATACGGCGATCACCCACACGTTAAGGATCGGAGAATCCCGTGCGACGCATCATCAACTCGACGTTCGTCTCGATCGACGGTGTCATCCAGGACCCGCAGGACTGGCCGTCCCTCGGGGGCGGCGACTCCGGCGCGCAGACGGAGCTGCTGCTCGGCTGCGACGGCGTCCTGCTGGGCCGGCACACGTACGACAGCTTCGCCTCGGTATGGAAGGGACGATCCGGCGATCCCTACACCGACAAGATGAACGCGGTGACGAAGTACGTCGTCTCGTCCACCCTTGAGAAGACCGACTGGGACAACTCCGTCATCATCGGCGGCGACGTGGTCGGCGAGATCTCCCGCCTGAAAGAGCAGCCCGGAGGGGACATCCTCCTGTACGGGTTCGGCCGCCTCTCCCACACCCTGATGCGGCACGGGCTGCTCGACGAGCTCCGCCTCTGGGTCCACCCGTTCTTCGTCGGGAAGGCAAGCGAGGAGGGCCTGCTCTTCCGGCACGACACCCACGCCATGTTCGACGTCATCGAAACACGGACGTTCGACTCCGGCATCGTGCTGCTGTTGTACCGGAACAGGCCGTCCACCGCCGGGGCCTGACACCCCCGCCGCGCGGGACCGGGAACGGCGAGGCCGAGACACTGCTCGGATTTCTCGACTGTCTGGGAACATCGATCGCCGCGAAGGGCGGGGACGCGTCCGAGTGGACGTCCTCTGCGAGCTGATCGACGGTGCGACCGGACGCTAGACGGCCGAGGGCGCCTGGTCGAGGTCGATGACCCGGGCCAGGGCGGTGGCGGTGGCGAGGGTCGCTCCGCCGGGGTCGGTGAGGAACGCCTCCAGATGGGCCAGGTCGCCGTCACGGCGGACGACGCGCCCGTGGCCGAACACCCAGCCCGGACGGGCCGGACGCTGGAACTCGGTCTTCAGTTCGAGGGTGGACTGGAACTGGTCGGGCCCGAGCGTGGCGAGTAAGGCGGGTCCGACGGTGTCGTAGAGCATCGCGGCCAGGAACGCACCCAGGACATTGCCGACGGGGTTGGTGAAGTCCTCGGAGGCGTTGAACGCGAGCTCGACGCTGCCGCGAGGATCCGCTTTCAGGATCTCCATGCCCAGCGTGGCCGCCGCACGGGGCAGGGGCGCCCTGCCCTCCACGGCGTCCCAGAACGGCCCGGAACGTCCGCTCGTCGGTTCGTCGTTCATTCAGTCCCCTTTCTGGTCGGAGTACCGGGGAGTACCGCACGCGCCTTGGACGTCATTAGTGGTCTGCGGCGTTCCCTCCGTCACGGCTGCGCTGATCATCCACCGAGACCACCGAGACCGTCGACGATGACGTCGGCGAGGAGCCGCGCGTACTTCCCGCCGGGGTCCAGGTCGGGGTCGAAGATGCACACCTCGGCTCCGACCGCGTCGCCGGCCAGCTCCGCGAGGAGGACGGTCAGCTGCCGTGCGTCGAGGCCGCCGGGGGCGGGGCTGTCGACGGCGGGCATGAAAGCAGGGTCGAGGACGTCCACGTCGACATGCAGCCAGTACCCGTCGAGTTCCCCGGCGGCGAGCGTGCCGCGGATCCGGTCCAGCGCGCCGGCGGGATCGGCCATCCACCGACTTGCCGGGATCACGGCGCCGAGGACGCCGCGCACCTCGTTGATCGCGTCGTCGTCATCCCGGCAGCCGACGTGGACGACGTGGTCGGGGGCGAAGTACGGGGCCAGTCCCTCGATGTCGGACACCGCCGGGTAATGCAGGCCGATGGCGGCCGCGAGGTCCTCGCCGGCGACGCTCGCGCACTCCTCCGAGCTACCGGGATGGCGGAAGTCGGTGTGGCCGTCGATGTGGACGAGGCCGTAGCGGCCCGTGCGGGACAGCGCGACTCCGCCGCCGATCAGAACGCTGCAGTCGCCTCCGAGGACGAGCGGGGCGTCCCCGCCGGCGATGATCGACTCGATGCGGTCGCCCAGCCGGATCGCGTGGTCGACGAGCGCCTCCTCGTTGCGGACCCTCCCCGTCCCGGCGCGCCAGTCGTCGACGTAGCGGCCCGCGATGACGGTTCCCGCGTCCCGCGCTCCCTCGTCCAGGAGCCGGCGGTGGAGATCGGCCTCGCGCAGGGCCTCCGGCGCCTTGGCGCATCCGGGGACGCTCGTCGGCTCCGGTGGGCGCAGGCCGAGGTTCGTCGGGGCGGCCAGGATCGAGAGGGTCATCGGTTCTCCCGGGTCAGGCGTCCGGTCAGCCATTCGATCGCCATCGGATAGCGGTACTCGATACGCGCGTGGGTGCCGTCGAAAAGCTCGAAGTGGATGCGGTCGGCGGGCACGTCGACGTCCCTGAGAGCCCGGTGGAAGGCCGAGGCGCCGTGATCGAGGTAGTACTCGTCCTGGCGCCCGGCGTCGATCCAGATGCCGCGCATCGATCTCAGCGCATCGGCGTGGCCCGCCGCCATCCGGACCGGGTCCCACGCCAGCCAGCGCTCCCAGACGTCCGGGACGAGGCTGCCGGTCGCGGGGTCGAACGGCACGTGCACGGTGCCGTCCTCGTCGGAGGAGTACGCCGCCGCATAGCCGTATGTCTCGATCAGCAGTTCGTCCAGCTCGTGGAGGAGCGGGACCTCGGCGTCCCGGAAGTACCGCAGGAACGCGTCGTAGGAGCCGCCGAAGTCGTCGCGGAGCCGCCTGGCGAGCAACGGGAAGGACGACGCGTACGAGGCCTCGAAGAGCGCGTCCCCCGCGTGCGTCGCAAAGGCGCCGAACAGGTCGGGACGCAGCATGGCGGTGACCATCGCCCCGTACCCGCCGCTGGACTTCCCGGTGATCGCGCGGCCGTCGCGGTGGGCGACGGTCCGGTAGTGGTCGTCCACCCATGCGACGACGTCCTCGCACAGGTAGGTGTGGTACTTGCCGATCGCCGGCGAGTCGAGGAACTGGCTGCCGCCGTAACCGGTCCATGCGTCCACGTACACGACGAGCGCGGGCGCCACGTCCCCGCGTGCGAACAGCGCGTCCACCAGTTCGGGGAACGTCCGCCGGAAGGGCGTTCTGTTGCGCCACATGGAGATGGTTCCGCAATAGCCCTGGATGACGTAGATCGTCGGGTAGGCGGCGCCGTCCCCGTAACCGGGCGGGGTGTACACCCACAGCGGGCGCTCGTGCGGGTCACCCAGCGGGTTGCCGCGAAGGGCCCGGCTGCTGACGACGTGCTCGTGCAGCTCGCCTTCGAGGTCTTCCGTCCATGGCGGCATTCGGTCTCCTGGCTTCCCGGTCGGATAACCTGTGAGGAAGTTAGGCGGTTATTCGCAGCAGTGTCAACCAGTGATCTGCTTTGCCGGTTAGCATGGGCCTCGGAGGCAGACCGTGCGAGAACTTCCCCCATCCCTGCGCCCCACCATCGACTTTCTCAACACCGTCGACGTCGAGGAGGGCACCGACCTCCTCGGCGAC
Source organism: Actinomadura sp. B10D3 (assembly GCF_039871695.1). Lineage (NCBI taxonomy): Bacteria > Bacillati > Actinomycetota > Actinomycetes > Streptosporangiales > Thermomonosporaceae > Actinomadura > Actinomadura sp. B10D3. The sequence continues at coordinate 27,937 of NZ_JBDPLY010000040.1, read as the reverse complement.
GGCCCGGCCGCGCTGGCGGACTGGCTGGTCGAGAAAGGCCTGTGCCGCTCCAGACCGCCGTTGACCGCCGTGGACGTCACGGCGGCGAAGGACCTGAGAAGCGGCCTCCGGGCGCTGGCGCTGGCCAACACCGGGGAACCGGTCGCCACGGATGACGTCGAGGCCGCCCAGAAAGTTCTCGCCACGCTGCCTTTCGAGATGCGCCTGCCGGTCGGCACCGAGACCGGCCCCGCCCTCACCACGACGTCCGGCGACGGGCTTGCCGGTGCTCTGGGGCAGATCGCCGCCGCCTACCACGCCGCCGCGATCCGGGGCGACTGGTCGCGCGTGCGGCGCTGCCCGGCGTCCGACTGCGCCTGGGTCTTCTGGGACTCCTCCAAGAACGCGTCCCGGCGGTGGTGCTCGATGCGCGTCTGCGGCAACCGGGCGAAGACACGAGCCTTCGCCGAGCGGAACAAGCCCGCCCCCGCCTGAGTCAGGCGGGGGCGGGCTTCCGGCGTTTCTCCCGTCGGAGCGATGAGTTTCGGCCGGGCCGCAGGTCAGCCCCCGTGAGCTCCGAGGGAGGTTCCGATGTCAGGTCCGTCACACTTCGCTGACCTCGATCGCGGTCGAGGTCGGAGGGTCAGGGACGTGGAGCAGGGCGGACTTGTCGTACCCCGCTGGAATACTCCCGAAGAGCGCCAAGTTTAATGGTTCGCGAAAGTGTCAGTCGCTGCAGTATTTTGCGACGGTATCCCCTGAGACGTGCCCGACGGCCCCCGCGTGCCCGCATGCGGGGCTTGACGATTGGATGAGAGTTGACCGCTCCCGCATCTCCCAAGATGACGGACGGCCCACTGAAGGAACCCGCCGCCGGTGAAGGTCTCGACCGCGGGGTACTCGCGGTCGCCGGTGTCGTCGTCCTCGGCGCGATCATGTCGATCCTGGACGTGACCGTCGTCAACGTGGCCATCAACGACCTGGCCAAAGAGTTCAACACCTCCCTGGCGACCATCCAGTGGGTCGCGACGGGCTACACGCTGGCACTGGCCACGGTGATCCCGATCACCGGATGGGCCTCGGCGCGGTTCGGCACCAAACGGCTGTACATGATCTCGATCGGGCTGTTCGTGATCGGCTCGATGCTGGCCGGGATCGCCTGGTCGGCGGAGTCGCTGATCGCGTTCCGGGTGCTGCAGGGCCTCGGCGGCGGCATGATCATGCCGGCCGGCATGACGATCCTCACCCAGACGGCAGGACCGCAGCGGGTCGGCCAGGTGATGAGCATCGTCGGCGTGCCGATGCTGCTCGGCCCGATCCTCGGCCCGATCCTCGGCGGCTACCTCGTCGACGACGTCTCGTGGCGCTGGATCTTCTTCATCAACCTGCCGATCGGGATCATCGCGCTGCTGCTGTCGGCGCGGATCCTCAGGCGGGACGAGCCGAAGCCGGCCGAACGGCTGGACTTCATCGGCCTGCTGCTGCTGTCCCCCGGCCTGGCCACGCTGATCTACGGGGTGGCCCGGGGCGCCGAGATGAAGGACTTCCTGAAGACCGAGCCGCTGGCGTTCACGGCCGTCGGCACGGTGCTGGTCCTCGGCTTCGTCGTCCGGGCGCTGAACGCCCGGAACCCGCTGATCGACCTGCGGCTGCTGAAGCGGCGCTCGGTGGCGGCGGCGTCCGGCACGATGGTGCTGTTCATGATCGCGTTCATGGGCGCGATGCTGCTGCTGCCGCTGTACTACCAGACCGTGCGCGGCGAGGGCGCCCTGCAGTCGGGCCTGCTGCTGGCCCCGCAGGGCCTCGGCGCGATGGTCACGATGCCGATCGGCGGGAAGCTCACCGATCGGATCGGCCCCGGCCGGGTGGTGCTCGTCGGCATGGTCGTCGTGGTGCTGTCGGTGTCGGGTTTCGCCGCGATCCTCGAGGCGGACACGTCCTACTGGGCGCTCGGCGGGGCGCTGTTCGTGATGGGCCTCGGCATGGGCATGACGATGATGCCGACCATGGCGGCCGCGATCCAGACGCTCGTCCACGACGAGGTGCCGCGCGCGAGCACGATGCTGAACATCATCCAGCAGGTGTCGGCCTCCATCGGCACCGCGATGATCTCGGTGCTGCTGGCCAACCGGCTGGCGTCCGAGCTGGGCGGCGGGGCCGCCGGCGGCGAGATCGGCAGCACCGAGAAGGTGCCGCCGGCGATCATGGAGAAGATCGCCGGGCCGATGGCCGACGCGTTCCAGCACACCTACTGGTACTCGGCGGGGCTGCTGCTCCTGGCGTTCCTGCCTGCGCTGCTGCTGCCGCGCAAGAAGCCGGAGACCGCGGCCGTCGACGCGCCCATGCCGATGCACTGAGGCCGTCTCCCGGCGTCGGGCGGTACGCCGGGAAGGGCCGTTGAGAACGTCTCTGGCGCGTTCCACGCCCCGGCCGGATCCCTGGGGGACCCGGCCGGGGTTTCGCCGTCCAGGGCGCTCTCAGGGCTTGGCGGCGGCCCAGTACTCGTCCTTCAGCAGCCGCTTGTAGAGCTTGCCGGTCGGGTGGCGCGGCAGCTCGGCACGGAAGTCGACCGAGCGCGGGCACTTGAAGTGGGCGAGCCGGTCGCGGCAGTACGCGATCAGCTCCGCTTCGAGCCCGGGGCCCGCGTCGTCCATGGACAGGGGCTGGACGACGGCCTTGACCGCCTCGCCCATCTCGGCGTCCGGAACACCGAACACCGCCACGTCGGCGACCTCCGGATGGACCGCGAGGACGTTCTCGGCCTCCTGCGGGTAGATGTTCACCCCGCCGCTGATGATCATGTAGGCGCGGCGGTCGGTGAGGTGGAGGAAGCCGTCCTCGTCGACGTAGCCGACGTCGCCGAGAGTGGTCCAGCCGTGCCCCCACGGGTCGCGGGACGCGGCGGTCTTCTCCTGGTCGCCGTGGTACTCGAAGGTGGGACCGTTGCCGAAGTAGAGCGTCCCGGGCTCCCCGGGCGGCAGTTCGCGTCCGTTCTCGTCGCAGACGTGGACCTCGCCCAGGATGGGACGGCCGACGGTGCCCTTGTGGGCCAGCCAGTCCTCGGAGTTGGTGTAGACGAAGCAGTTGCCCTCGGTCCCGGCGTAGTACTCGTGCAGGATCGGCCCCCACCAGTCGATCATCTGCTCCTTGACGGGGACGGGGCAGGGCGCGGCGGCGTGCACGGCGGCGCGCAGCGACGACACGTCGTAGCGGGCGCGCGTCTCCTCCGGGAGCTTGAGCATCCGGATGAACATGGTCGGCACCCACTGGCTGTGCGTCACCCGGTACTTCTCGATCGCCGCGAGAGCCTGCTCGGGGTCGAACTTCTCCATCACCACGACGGTGGAGCCGCACCTGTGGAAGACGAGCGAGTAGCGCAGCGGCGCGGCGTGGTAGAGCGGCGCCGGGGACAGGTAGACCGAGTCGGCGCCGGCCTGGAACAGGCCGGTGATCAGCATGTAGAGGGCCCCGGGCTCGCCCATGGGCGCCAGTGACAGCGGCGGCTTCACGCCCTTGGGGCGGCCGGTGGTGCCAGACGAGTAGAGCATGTCCGAGCCCTCGCACTCGTCTTCGATGGGCGTGGCGTGGTGGAGCGCCACGCGCTCCTCGTAGGACTCGTAGCCGGGGGCCGTGCCGCCGAGCATGAGGCGCAGCGGCACGTCCGGCGGGTTCTGCGCGGCGGCCTCCATCGACGTGCTGGTGATGAAGGCCTTGGCCTCGCAGTTGTCCACGATGTAGGCGAGCTCCTCGTGCTGGAGCCGCGAGCTGATGGCGGTGTAGTAGAGCCCGGAGCGCTGTGCCGCCCAGGCGATGGCCAGGTAGAGCGGGTGGTTCTCCAGCATGAACGCGATGTGGTCCCCCGGGCGCAGCCCCTCCGCGCGGAGCAGCTGCGCGAGCCGGTTGGACTCCTCGTTCAGTTCCCGGAAGGTGACGACCCGCCCGGAGCCCGCCATGATCACGGCGGGCTTGTCGGGCGTCTGAGCTGCGATCTGCCCCAGGTGCATGGCCGCAACCTACCGGGCTGGATCACCGAATGGAATCACATTCGGTTTCTGGGGTGGGTCACACGAGCATGTGGTCGAAGTCACCGTCCTTCGCTCCGCCCACGAACGCCTCCACCTCCTCGCGCGTGTAGACGAGGATCGCTCCCTCAGGGTCCCGGGAGTTGCGCACTGCGATCTCCCCGTTGGGGAGCTCGGCCATCTCGACACAGTTGCCGGACGGGTTGCTCCGCCGACTCTTCTGCCAGACGAGCGCGCTGCGCCGGACGTCCGACATGTGGTGGCCGTCCATCTTTTCCCCCTCTAGGCGTCTCGGCCTCCCTCGTCGGGAGACCGGCGATCTCGCCCCACCCCACACAATGGTACGAGATGCACGTGCATTCGTTCTTGCATTGGTTCATGCAGACGGTCTTGCATCTGCACGGCTTGGGGAGCAAGATAGCGAACGCTCACCGGTGACAACCCCGCACGCCTCTGAGGTTTGACCATGACCGTTGACCAGGCAGACGAAGTCGCAGCCCCCGCCGCCATGGGGCGTGGCCGGCCGCGGCACGCCTCGGACGTTCACACGCCCTGGCCGGACGCCCCGCCGAGGACGATCGGCCCGAACGTCCCCGCGCCCGCCGCGAGCGTCCCGGCCGCCGCACCCGGACTCGCCGGGCTCTGGCCGGCCCCGCACGCGGGCACCCCGCGCACCGCGCGGCGAGTGCTACCCGCCGAGATCACCGCGCCGCGGTCGGCGCGCGAGTTCACCCAGGTCACGCTGGACGCGTGGGGTCTGTCAGGCGACGCGGGCGACGTGGTCGTCGCGGTGTCGGAACTGGTGACCAACGCGCTCCGGCACGGCCTGGAGGGACTCCCCCAGCCGCTGCCGCTGTGCCCCATCCAGCTCGTCCTGATCGGGCACCCGCGCCGGCTGCTGGTCTCGGTGACCGACCCGGGCGCCCGCGTCCCCGAGCCCGCGCCGAACGACCCGGGCCGGTTCGTCGAGGGCGGCCGTGGGCTCCTCGTCGTCGGCGCGATCAGCGACGCGTGGGGCTGGGCGCGGCTCGCGACGGGCGGCAAGGCCGTCTGGGCGGCCTTCGACCTGCGGGTCAGCTCTCCAGAGCCGCAGGAAGCACCGGCTGGGCGGGCACCGGACGCGCCGGATTCTCCAGCTCGCTGAGGAAGTCCTGGGCCCACCGGTCCACGTCGTGCTCGATGACGCGGCGGCGCATGGAGCGCATCCGCCGGGCCTGCTCGGCGGGCTCGGCGTGCAGCGCGTCCAGCAGCGTGCCCTTGAGGCCGTCGATGTCGTAGGGGTTGACCTGGAACGCTCCGCGCTTCAGCTCGGCCGCGGCGCCGGTGAACTCGCTGAGCACGAGGGCGCCGCGCAGGTCCCCGCGGCAGGCGACGTACTCCTTGGCCACGAGGTTCATGCCGTCGCGCAGCGGGGTCACCACCATCACGTCCGCGGCCAGGTAAAGCGCGGTCAACTCAGGACGGTCATACGAGCTGTGCAGATAATGGATGACCGGAAATCCGATCTCGCCGTGTTCCCCGTTGATCCGCCCCACTAGCTGCTCGATCTCCTCCCGGAGCAGCTGGTACTGCTCGACCCGCTCCCGGCTCGGCGTCGCGATCTGCACGAAAACGGCCTGGCCGGGCTTGATGTGGCCGTCCTCGAACAGCTCCCCGAAGGCCTGGAGCCGCTGCGTGATGCCCTTGGTGTAGTCGAGCCGGTCGACGCCGAGCAGGACGGTCGCGTCGCCGAGATCGGTGCGGATCTCCTGGGCGCGCTCCCGGACGTCCTCGCGCCCCACCAGGTCGTGCAGCTCGCCCACGTCCACCGAGATGGGGAACGCGCGGGCGCGCACGACCCGGTCGTCCCAGAAGACGTCCTGCTTGACGTAGCGGGCGTCGAGGAGCCGCCGGCAGAGGCGCACGAAGTTGGCCGCCGCGCCCGGGAGCTGGAAGCCGACCAGATCGGCGCCGAGCAGGCCCTCCAGGATGCGCCGCCGCCACGGGAGCTGCCAGAACAGCTCCACCGGCGGGAACGGGATGTGGAGGAAGAAGCCGATCCGCAGGTCGGGGCGCAGCTCGCGCAGCATCCGCGGGACGAGCTGGAGCTGGTAGTCCTGCACCCAGACGATCGCGTCCTTGGCGGCGACCTTCGCCGCGGCCTCGGCGAACCGCTGGTTGACGCGCACGTAGGCGTCCCACATCGCCCGGTCGTAGACCGGCGTGGCCACGACGTCGTGGTAGAGCGGCCAGAGCGTGGCGTTGGAGAAGCCCTCGTAGTAGAGCCGCACTTCGTCGGCGGACTGCGCGATGGGGTGCAGGGCCATGCCGTCTTCCTCGAACGGCTCCAGCTCCTCGCCGGGCGCGCCCGTCCACCCGATCCACGTGCCCTGCCTGCGCCGCATCACCGGTGCGATCGCGCTGACCAGGCCGCCAGGGCTGCGCCTCCACCGGGGGACGCCGTCGGCTCCGACGTTCCGGTCCACCGGCAGCCGGTTGGCCACGACCACGAATTCACTACCGCTCGACACCTGCGACCCGCCTCTCCAGGAACCCTCAGCGATCACTCATGCCCAGAAACGGTCATCGGGAACATTGTGTCATTTCGACGCAAAGGACCCGGTATCCGCAAAGGGGGATGTCAGGCGGACGGGGCGGCGGCACCGGCGTATTGGAGCGGGCCATAACCCTTTCCCGGCAGGTGACCGCTGTCGAGGCCGCTGTCACGACGGAGGGCCACCCCACGAAAAAGTTATCCAGATCACACTGTGCCGGGCCGCCGCGCGCGCAGGTGCTGGAGACCCGTTGATCAGGCGTTGACGGACGCCCGGCCGGGGGCGCTCTCGCGGCGGCGCCCCCACAGGACGGCGTCCAGGGAGAAGCGCCCGGCGCCCGTGAAGGCGAAGAGCAGCGCGGCGGCGGCGAGGACGAGCACGTACTCGTAGCCGCGCTCCTGGGAGAACAGTCCCTTGCCCATGTGGACGTACCAGAACGCGCCCGCCATGTTCAGCGCGATGAGCACGCCGGCGACCGGCACCAGGACGCCGGCGACGAGCGCGGCGCCCCCGAGCAGCTCGACCCAGGTGGCGTAGCCGGCGGCGAGCCCGGGCAGCGGGATGCCGAGGTGGTCGAAGGACCGGGCGACCTCGGCGTGCCCGGTCTCGGCGAGCTTCTGCCAGCCGTGCGCGATGAAGATCACGCCGACCGCGAGCCGGCCGATGAGCAGCCCGGCGTCGGGGAGCGCGGGGGGACGGCGAGTCGGGAGCATGCCTCGTCTCCTTCACTGGAGGGTCGGGTGGAACCGGCGGAGCACCGGCCGAAATGATTCAAATTTAGACCATCTAGAAACTTCAAGGGTGTTTTCATGCCAACTAGAATCACCGCATGGACGATGCCGGGGCCCCGCTCGAACCGCGCGAGCTGCGCGCCTGGATGGCGTTCCTGGCGGCGGGCCACCTGATCGAGCACGAGGTCGAACGGCAGCTCAAGCGGGACGGCGGGCTGTCCCACCCCGAGTTCGAGGTGCTGCTCAGGCTGTCGTCCGCCGAAGGCGAGCGGATGCGCATGTCCGACCTCGCGCGCGAGGTGATGGTCTCCAAGAGCCGGCTCACCTACCAGGTCACCCAGCTCGAACGGGCCGGGCTCGTCAAGCGGACGGCCTGCGAGTCCGACCGCCGGTCGGTGTGGGCGGAGCTGACGGACGCGGGCGCCGCCGCCCTCGCCGCGGTCCGCCCCGGGCACCGCAGGGTCGTCCGCGAAGTGCTGATCGAGGTGCTGACGCCGGAGGAGATCGACCTGCTGGGCGACGCGCTCAGCCGCGTCGCCGGGCGGCTGCGGGAGCGGTGAGCGCGCGGCTCGGCTAACGTGATCGGCCTGGGCCGCGACGGAGCACACGACCGGCGGGAGCGCGACCATGCGGGACTTCGGGGGGATCGTCGAGGCCGCGCCCGCGCGGACCGTCCGGCCCGCGTCGGCGGAGGAGGCCGCGGCCGCCGTCCGCGACGCCGCCGCACGGGGCCTGGACCTCGTGCCGCGAGGCCTCGGCCACTCCACCCACGGCCAGTCGCTCACGATCGGAGTCTCCCTCGACCTGCGCGGACTCGCGGGCGTCCACGTGACCGGCGCGGACCGGGCGGTCGCCGGCGCCGGGGCCACCTGGCGGGAGGTCCTCGCCGCGACGCTGCCGCACGGGCTCACCCCTCCCGTGCTGACCGACCACCTGGACGTGACGGTCGGCGGGACGATCTCCGCGGCCGGCGTCGGCGGGACGTCCCACCGGCACGGGACCCAGGCGGACAACGTCCTCGCCCTGGACGTCGTGGTGGACGGCGAGCCCGTGGCCTGCTCCCCCGCCGTCCGGCCGGACGCCTTCGACGCCGTCCGCGCCGGGCTCGGGCGGCACGGCGTCATCACCGGGGCGACGCTGCGGCTCGTCCCGGCACCGGAGCGGGTGCTGTCCTGCACGGTCCCGTGCCGGGACGCGGCCGATCTGCTCCGCTTCCAGCGCGAGGTACGGGCCGAGCACGTCTCAGGGCAGGTCAAGCCGTCGGACTCGGGCTGGGTGTTCGAGGCCAAGGCCGTCCTTTACGGGGACGAGGGCGAGCCGCCGCCGGGCACCACCGAGACCGAGGAACTCTCCTACTTCGACTTCTGCGACCGGCTGCGCCCCGACATCGAGGAGCTGATCGCGCTTGGCGAGTGGGCGCGGCCGCACCCCTGGGGCATGGTCTTCCTGCCCGGCTCCGCCGCCGCCCCCGTCATCGCGGCGACGCTCGCGGACATGACCACGGCGGACCTGGGCCTCAGCGGGGTGATCCTGGTCAAGGCGCTGCGGGTCGGCCACGTCCCGATGCTGGACGCGCCGGAGGACCCCGTCCTGTTCGGCTTGCTGCGCACCGCGTCGCCGGGCTGCGCGCCCGTCCCGGACATGCTCGCGGCGAACCGGGCGCTGCTCGACCGCGCCACCGCCGCCGGCGGCACCCGCTACGCCGTGGACTCCGTCCCGGCGGGGTAGGCGGACTGGAAGGCCAGCCGCCGGTCGGCCCCCGCGGCGAGGCGGTCGCAGACGTCGTCCAGGTCCATGAAGACCTGCCACTTCTCCTGGCCGGACGCGGCGGCGAGGACGTCCATGAGCCGCTGCTCCAGGCCGGGGACGCGCGTGGCCTTCCACACGTTGTCGGCGAGGCTGACCAGCAGGTCGTCGACGCCGATGTCCGGCCCGTCCCAGGACGCGTGGGTGCGCGCGAAGCGGGCCAGCCGCTCCTCGACGCCCCGCTCGCGCAGGAGGGCGTGGCCCGCCCGCTCGTGCTCGGCGCCGGGACCGGTCAGCTCGGCCGGGTGCAGCGCCTTGCCGATGTCGTGCGTGGCCGCGCCGAACAGCACCGCCTCCGCGTCGACGGCGAGGGCCGGATGGCGGTCGGCCGCCCAGGCCACCAGCTCGGCGGCCACGTCGTGGACGGCCCGCAGGTGCGCCGCGAGGCGGGGCGGTGCGCCGACGTCCTCCAGGAGGCGGGCGGCCCGCTCCGGCAGCGGGCGCGGGCCCGGGTCGGTCAGCGCGCGTCTCAGGGCGTCGGACGTCATGCGCGGCCGCCCGCGCTCACAGCGCCAGGGCGAGGACCTCGGCGCCGGGGAGGGCGGTGAGGGCCTTGCCGGGCAGGAGGATCTTGGACTTGCGCAGGCCGCTGCCGATGACGACGTGCGGAGCGGCGGCGACGGCCTCGTCCACGAGGACCGGCCAGCCCTCCGGGAGGCCGACCGGGGTGATGCCGCCGTACTCCATGCCGGTGAGCGCCGTGGCGTCGGCCATCGGCGCGAACGAGACCTTCCGGGCGCCGAGGTGCTTGCGGACGACGCCGTTCACGTCCGCGCGATCGGTCGCGAGGATCATGCAGGCGGCGTAGCCCACCTCGCCGCCCCGCTTCGCGGCGACGACCACGCAGTTCGCGCTGGCGTCGAGGGGCACGCCGTAGCGCTCGCAGAACGCGGCGGTGTCGGCGAGCTCCGGATCGATCTCGGCCGCCTCGGCACCCGGCAGCCCGCCGATCGCCGCGGCGACCGGATCGGCCAGCAGGTCGCGCCGTCCGTCCGCGGGCCGCCAGTCGAGCGTGCCGAGCATGTCTCCGTCCCCTCCTCGTGATCCCGGTCTCCACCCTGCCACGCTCTTGACGCCAATGCCCGCGGCGTGGTCCAGTGGCTGAGCCACTGGACCTCTGGAGGTAGCGTTGCCGTCCACACCGATCCCCCGCGACACGGTCGTCGACTCGCTCGTCGACCGGCTGCGCGACGACGTGCTGAGCGGCCGGTATCCCCCGGGTTCCTACCTGCCCCCCGAACGCGACCTCGCCGCCGGCTACGCGGTGACCCGCACGTCGCTGAAGCACGCGATCGTCCGGCTCGCGCAGGCGGGACTGCTGGAGACGCGGCACGGCGTCGGGACGCGGGTGCGCGACTACGAGCGGCTCGGCGGCCCCGAACTGCTGCCGATGCTGGTCAGCACGGTCGGGCCGGCGTGGATGGCGGAGATCTTCGAGGTGCGCCGCGAGGTCGGCGCGCAGGTGGCGGCCAAGGCGGCGGCCAGCGCGACCGGCGAGCACCGGGCCCGGCTGCGGGAGCTCGCCGCGCAGGTCCGGGACGCCGCCGACGGCGACGCGGCCCAGCTCGCCGAGTGCGAGATCCACCGGGTCATCGCGGCGGCCACCGGCAACCGGGTGTACGGCTTCATGGTCAACGCCCTGCTGAACGCCTACCTCGCCGTCCGGGAGGGTTTCGTGCACGCCTTCAAGGACCCCGCCGCGGCGGCCGGCCGGCTCGCGCCCCTCATCGACGCCCTGTGCGACGGCGACGCGGACCGGGCGCGCGCCGCGGCGACCGCCTACTTCACCGAGACCGAAGCGATCATGACGGGCCGGCGATGACCGAGAGCGCGAGACTCCAGACCCGCCCCGCGGAAGGCGAGACGAAGGCCGGCCGGGGCACGGTGTTCCGGGAAGTGATGGAGGGGGTCGTACGGATCGCCGGCGAGGACGCCGAGCGACCGATGCGGCTCGAACTCGCGGCCACCCTGCCCGAAATCCTCCGGCCCTGGGGGGACGTGGAGGGCGAGCTGACCGGACGCGTGCACGTCCCCGGCTGGGCGGACGATCGCGCGGCGGTGGGGACGCTGCGCGTGGCGCCGATCGCCGCGCGCCGCATCCGCTACACGCTGGAGTTCACCGCGGACGACGGCCGCAGGCTGCGCCTGGACGGCTGGAAGACCGTCAGCGCGCGGCGGCCCGTCCGGTCGATGACGGTCCTGCCGCTCACGGTGACCGGCGCGGACGGGACCGTGGCCGGCGAGGCGCGGCTGCGCTTCGACGTCCGGCGGCACCTCCTGCCCTTCCTCCGCGGCTTCCGGTTCCCGGGCCCCGATCCGATGCGGTCGCGCTGGCGGGGGCAGGCCGGGCGGCTGGAGGTCTGGTACACGACGCTGACCGACCCGGCGACCGGCACCGGCTTCTGGCTCCACCACGAGCTGGTCGCGCCGGACGAGGGCGAGGCGCGGGCGCACGGCTGGGCCGCCGTCTTCCCGCCCGGCGAAGCGCCCGTGCTCGCGCGGTTCGGCCCGTTCGGGTGGAGCCGTCCCGGCGATGCCGCGTTCGCGGCCGGGCCCGTCGCGCAGACGGGCGACAGGCTCACCGGCTCGGCGGGCGCGATCACCTGGGATCTGCGCGAGTCGGGCGGCGGGCGCCCGCTGTACACGTTCCCGCGCTGGGCGTGGGCGTCGGAGCTGCTGCCCGCCGCGCAGATCGTCCCGAAGCCGACGGCGAACTACGACGGCGAGGTGCGGTTCGGCGACCGGGCCCTCGTCCTGGACGGCGCGCCCGGCGCCTCCGCCCGCATCTACGGGCACGGGCACGCGCGGCGGTGGGCATGGCTGCACGCCGACCTCGGCGGCGGCGACGTGTGCGAGATCGTGGCGGCCGTCTCGACGCGCCCGGGGATGAACCGGCTGCCCCCGCTGCCGTTCGCCCGGCTGCGAGTGGACGGCGCCGACCTGCCCTCCGGCGACCCGCTGCTCGCGGCGCTCCGGCTGCGCGCCGACGTCCGCCTGCCCACCTGGACGGTCCGCGGACGCATCGGCGACCGGGCCCTGCACGTGACGGTGACGCTGCCGCCGGAGGAGACCGTGCCGGTCGACTACGCCGACCCGGACGGCGCCCCGGCGGTCTGCCACAACTCCGAGCGCGCCGATGTCCGGATCGTCCTGGCCCGGCGGTCCGCGGACGGCTGGAAGACCGAGCGCGAGTGGCGGCTCGACGGCACCGGGCACGCCGAGGTGGGGCTGCGATGAGCGCGATGACCGGGACGGTCGCGGCGCTGCTCGGCATCGAGGACGCCGACGACCTGGCCCGCGTCGCGGCCCGCGCGGAGGCCCTCGGCCGCGCGCTGCCCGCCCCGGCACGGCTCGGGCTGCGCGCCGGGGCGGGCACGCTCGACGCGCTGTCGCGCCTCGCCACCGGACACCCCCTGGAGGCCCTGGACGCCGAACGCCGGGACGCGTTCTGCGCGCTGCTGACGTCCCGCGAACCGGCGGCCCGGCTCGTCGAGGCGCTGAAGATCCCGCTGCTGCTCGCCGCCGGCACCGAGCTGCTGCCGCCGCCCGGGGCCGCGGGCGACCCGCGCCCGGACGCGCCGCTGGACTGCACGCCGTCCGCGGACTGGCCGTCCTGCTCGACCGCCGACGCCGTCGTCATCGGGTCGGGGGCGGGCGGGGCGATGGCCGCGCGGACCCTCGCCCGGCGCGGCATGTCGGTCCTCGTCCTGGAGGAGGGGCGCCGCTTCACCGTGGCCGAGTTCCGCGACCGGCCACCGCTCGACCGGTTCCTCGACCTGTACCGGGACGGCGGCTCGGCCGTCGCGCTCGGCCGCCCGCCGGTGCTGCTGCCCGAGGGCCGGGCCGTCGGCGGGACGACCGTCGTCAACAGCGGCACCTGCTACCGGACGCCGGACCGCGTCCTGCGGCGGTGGGCCGGGATGGGCGTCCCGGTCGACGGCTTCGGCGCCCACCTCGACGAGGTGGAGGCCACCCTGCGCGTCACGCGGCAGCCGGTCGCGCCGCTCGGCCGCAACGGGCTGCTCGCCCTGGAGGGCGCGGAGCGGCTCGGCTGGCGGGCCGCGCCGCTGCGCCGCAACGCCCCGGACTGCCGGGGCAGCGGGCAGTGCGCGGCGGGGTGCCCGCACAACGCCAAGTACGGGGTCCACCTGAACGCGCTTCCCCAGGCCTGCGAGGCGGGGGCGCGCATCGTGACCGAGGCGCGGGTCGAGCGCGTGCTGGTGGAGCGCGGCACCGCCACCGGCGTGCGGGCGCGGCGCCCGGACGGCACGACCTTCGAGATCCTCTCCCCCCGCGTCGTCGTCGCGGCGGGCGCCACGCAGACCCCGCTGCTGCTGCGGCGCTCCGGCCTCGGCGGGCACCCCCGGCTGGGGCGCGGGATGGCAGTCCATCCCGCCACGAACGTCGCCGGGCGCTTCGCCGAGCCGGTCGTGTCGTGGTCGGGGGTGATGCAGAGCGTCGGCATCGAGGAACTGCACGGCGACGGGATCCTCATCGAGGCGACCGCGAGCCCGCCCGGCATGAGCTCCTTCCCGCTGCCCGGAGCGGGACGGGCGCTGCGCCGCGAGCTGGAGAACGCCGACCGCCTCGCCGTGCTCGGCGCGATGATCGCCGACGCGCCGTCCGGCCGCGTGCACGGCCGGAACCGGCCCCTGGTCCGCTACGACCTGGCCCGGGAGGACGCCGCCCGGCTGCGGCGCGCGCTCGTCGCCATGGGGCGGATCCTGTTCGCCGCCGGGGCGGCCGAGGTGCTCACCGGCCTGCCCCGCCGCCCGGTCGTCCGGGACGAGGCCGAGCTGACGCGCGCGGTCGCGATGGCGCCCGCCGCCGACCTGCACCTGGCCGGGTTCCACCCGACCGGCACGGCGAGACTCGGCGCCGACGCCGCGCGGGCGCCGGTGGACCCGTCCGGACGGCTGCGGGGCGTCCGCGGCGTACACGTCGCGGACGCCTCCGTCCTGCCGAGCTGCCCGGAGGTGAACCCGCAGCTCACCGTCATGGCGATGGCGCTGCGGATCGCCGAGGGCGTCGGCTGAGCCGCGGCGGGCTCGCGAGCGCGCCGGACCGCGAGCCCGCCGCCCCCGGGGTCAGACCCCCGCGCCCACCAGCCCGTGCGGGTCGAGGATGACCTTCTCCGCCGCGCCGCGGTCGAACTCGGCGTAGCCCTGGGGCGCCTGCTCCAGCGGCATGACGATCGCGTGCACGTTGCGCGCGATCTGCACCTTGTCGTGCAGGATCGCCATCATCAGCTGCCGGTTGTACTTCATCACCGGGCACTGGCCCGTGGTGAAGACGTGCGACTTCGCCCAGCCGAGGCCGATCCGCAGCCCGAGCTGCCCGACCTTGGCGTTCTCGTCGGGCGCGCCCGGGTCGCCCGTGACGTACAGGCCGGGGATGCCGAGCGCGCCGGCCGCACGGGTGATGTCCATCAGCGTGTTGAGCACGGTCGCGGGGTGCTCCTTGGCCGCCTCGGGACCGTGGCCGCGCGCCTCGAACCCGACGCAGTCGACGGCCGCGTCGACCTCGGGGACGCCGAGGATCTGCTCGATCTGCTCGGGCACGTTGTCGTGCTGCGACAGGTCGATCGTCTCGCAGCCGAACGCGCGGGCCTGCGCCAGCCGCTCCGCGTTCAAGTCGCCGACGATCACGACGGCGGCGCCGAGCAGGTGGCAGGCGGTGGCGCAGGCGAGCCCGACCGGCCCGGCCCCGGCCACGTACACGGTGGAGCCGGTGGTGACGCCCGCGGTGTAGGCGCCGTGGTAGCCGGTCGGGAAGATGTCCGACAGCATCGCGAGGTCGGGCAGCTTCGCCATCACGGTGTCGCGGTCGCCGGGGAACTTCAGCAGGTTGAAGTCCGCGTACGGGACGACCGCGTAGCGGGCCTGGCCGCCGTGCCAGCCGCCCATGTCGACGTAGCCGTAGGCCGCGCCCGGACGCTCGCGGTTGACGTTCTCGCAGACGCCGGTGTTGCGCTCCTTGCAGTTGCGGCAGCGCCCGCACGCGATGTTGAACGGGACGCTGACGAGGTCGCCCTCCTTGATGAACTCGACGTCCCTGCCGGTCTCCACCACCTCGCCGGTGATCTCGTGGCCGAGCGTCAGCCCGGCGGGCGCGGTGGTCCGGCCGCGCACCATGTGCTGGTCGGACCCGCAGATGTTGGTGGCGAGGACCTTGAGGATGACGCCGTGCTGGAGCTTGCGGCCCGACTGCTCGGCCAGCTCGAGCTTGGGGAAGTCGAGCTCCTCGACCGTGACCTTCCCCGGCCCTTGGTAGACGACGCCCTTGTTGGTGTCCGTCACGACCTTCTCCCTTCTCGTCGAGGGTCGGTCGTGGCCATACCCGATTCCTACCTGTTAGTCCGTTTTTGCGGGCATCGGTTCAGGACCCCAGATAGCGCAGGACGGCGAGGACCCGGCGGCTGTAGCCGGACGCGTGCGACAGGTCGAGCTTGTCGAAGATCGCGTTGACGTGCTTCTCGACCGCGCTCTGCGAGATGTGGAGGGCCGCGGCGATCGAGGCGTTGGAATGCCCCTGGGCCATGGTGTCGAGGACGTCCCGCTCGCGCGGGGTCAGCCGGGCCAGCGGGTCGGCGTGCGTGCTGTGCGCCAGGAGCCGGCGGACCACCTCGGGATCGAACGCGGCACCGCCCGCCCCGACGCGGTCCAGCGCGTCCAGGAACTCGTCGACCTGCGCGACCCGGTCCTTCAGCAGGTAGCCGACGCCGGTGGTGTCGGCCGTGATCAGCTCGGTGGCGTAGCGCTTCTCCACGTACTGCGACAGGACGAGCACGCCGACGTCCGGCCAGCGCCGCCGGATCTCCAGCGCGGCGCGCAGCCCCTCGTCGGTGTGCGTCGGCGGCATCCGGACGTCCACCACCACGACGTCGGGCGGGCCCTGCGCCACCGCCGCGATCAGGGCGTCGCCGTCGCCGACCGCGGCGGCCACCGCGTGGCCCTCCTCGACGAGCAGCCGCACGAGGCCCTCGCGCAGGAGCGTCGAGTCCTCGGCGAGCATCACCCGCACGGCAGCTCCGCGGTGATCACGGTCGGGCCGCCGGCCGGGCTGTCCACGGTGAACGCGCCGTCCAGCGCCGCGACACGGCGGGCCAGCCCGGCGAGCCCGCCCCCGGCCGGATCGGCTCCGCCCGCTCCGTCGTCCTCGATGCGCACGCCGATCATTGTCGCCGATCCTTCGACGGCGACCCGCACGGACCGGGCGCCGGAGTGCTTGGCCGCGTTGGTCACCGCCTCGCAGACGACGAAGTACGCCGCGGTCTCCACCGCGTGCGGGGGGCGTCCGGGCACGTCGAACTCGATCGCCACCGGCAGCGGCGACCGCTCGGCCACCGTCTCCAGCGCCGCGCGCAGGCCCTCGCCGTCCAGCACGGCCGGGTAGACGCGCCAGGTGACCTCCCGCAGGTCGGCGAGGGCCCGCTGCGCCTCCTCGTGCGCCTGCCTCAGCAGCTCCGCCGCCCTGTCCTCCGAGCCCGCGCGGCGGGCGCGGCCGATGAGCATGCCGAGGGCCACGAGACGCTGCTGGACGCCGTCGTGCAGGTCCCGCTCGATGCGGCGGCGCTCGTCGTCCACCGCGTCCACGACCTGCGCCCGCGTCACCGACAGCTGCGCGATACGGCGCTCGTACTCCTCCAGCGGGCTCGGCCCGAGGCAGCGCCGCGCCGCGGCCTTCTCCAGCGCCACGACCCCGACCAGGCCCTGGATCGCGAGGAAGAGCAGCACCGTGCCCGCGACGGCGGTGTAAAGGACGATCCACCAGGACGGCGGGATGCCGTCCGGGTAGTCGCCCGTGATCCACCAGCCCACCGCCAGCGAGATCCCGGACGCCGCCCCGTAGGCGACCAGCAGCAGGATCAGGCCGCCGAGCAGCCCGACCGGGACCCGCAGGACGAGGTACGCGAGCGCCTTCAGCGGGCCGTACTCGACGGCCCTGTCCTCGCCGAGGAACGCGCGGAGCCGCCGGCGCTCCAGCTCGACCAGGAGGCGGGCACCGCCCGCCACGGCCCTCGGCACCGTCCGGCGGCCCCGGGAGAACGCCAGCGAGTAGGCCATCAGCAGTGCCGCGACCCCCAGCAGGACCAGCTCCGCCCCGGCGGTGAACGCGCCGAGCAGCAGCCCCGCCGTGACCCGGGCGGCCGCGCGGACGCCGCGGCGCACCGCGTCAGAAGATGCGATCACGTTCGAACTCTCGTGTCTCCGCCCGATGGGCGCCCGGCCGCGGTTCGCGGGCGGGCGTGCGCGACTTCACGATACGGACGGCCACGAACACGAGCACCGCCGCACCCACCACGGCGACCACCCCCTTGGAGTAGACGCCGACGTACTCCTCGACCGTCCGCCAGTTGTCACCGAGCCCGTACCCGGCCAGCACGAACCCCGTGTTCCACAGCAGGCTGCCGAGGGTCGTGTAGAGCAGGAACACCGTCATCCGCATCCGCTCGACCCCGGCCGGGATGGAGATCAGGCTCCGGAAGATCGGGACCATGCGGCCGAGGAACACCGCTCTGGCGCCGTGCCGCGCGAACCACGCCTCCGTCCGGTCCAGGTCGGCGAGCTTGACCAGCGGCAGCCGGGCCACGAGCGCGCGGATCCGGTCGCGCCCGATCAGCGTTCCGATGCCGTAGAGGGCCAGCGCGCCGGCGACGCTGCCCATCGTCGTCCAGACGATCGCCGCGACCAGGCTCATCCGCCCCTGCGCCGCGGCGAACCCCGCCAGCGGCAGGATCACCTCGCTCGGTAGCGGCGGGAACAGGTTCTCCAGTGCGATCGCCAGGCCCGCGCCGGGCGCGCCGAGCTCGTCCATCAGGTCGGTCGCCCACCCCGCGATGCCGCCGGCGGGCTCGGCGCCGGACGCCGCGCTCATCATCTCGATCATGCGAATGACGCTAGGAACCGGCGGCGGCCGGAACCATGGAGCGCACCGCCCGGTCGTCCGGCCGCGCGCCGCACCCCGACCCTGCGGAAAACCGCACCCCACCGGGCCGAAATCCCTGACGGGCAGGGCCGGTCGCCCTACGCTGGGGTCCCACCCCAACCCCCCCGACGCCCGTCCACGGCATCCGGGCGCACGACCGAAGGAGTCGCACGCGTGGCCGACGACCCTCCCGAAAACGCACCGGCGGGCATCGACCCCTCCACGCCGACCTTCGCGCGCGTGTACGACTACTTCCTCGGCGGCAAGGACAACTTCGCCGCCGACCGCGAGGTGGCCGACATGGTGATGGAACTCGTGCCGGAGGCGCCGGTGGTGGCCCAGGGCAACCGGGTCGCTATCGAGCGGGCGGTGACCTACCTGGCCGGCGAACTCGGTATCGACCAGTTCATCGACATCGGCTCGGGGCTGCCGACGGCGTCCAACGTGCACCAGTTCGCCCGTGCCGCGAACCCGGCCGCCCGCGTCGTCTACGTCGACAACGACCCGATCGTCCTGGCGCACGGGCGTGCCCTGCTCACCGAGACGGGCGTCGCGACGTTCATCCAGGGCGACCTGTACGAGGCCGGGAGGATCTTCGCCGACCGGGCGCTGACGGAGCTGATCGACCTGTCGCGCCCCGTGGGGGTCGTCCTGGCCGCGATCATCCACCACGTGCCGGACGAGCGCGACCCCGCGGGCGTCGTCCGGTCGCTGCTGCCGTTCCTCGCGCCCGGAAGCCACGTCATGCTCACCCACCTGCACGACTCGGGCGAGGACCCGCGCGTCGAGGAGGCCAAGCGCATCCTGCAGTCGGGGCTGGGCGGCTCGTACTTCCGGCACTCCTCGGAGATCGAGGGGTTCATGGAGGGCCTCACGATCCTCGAACCGGGGGTGGCGCACGTGACCGAATGGCGCCCGGACGGCCCCGCCGGGCCGCTGGAGCACCCGCTGCACACCCAGATGGTGGCCGTCCTGGGCAGGAAGGACTGACGGTCCGCCGCCATGATCGGACGATTCAGCGGAGAGTGAACGGTCCCGCCGGACGGCGTCCGGCGGAGCGCCCCGGCGGCCCCGATTCCCGCAGGCTGCGGGGTTCCGGACGGTGGCCCGCCCGGGTTTCGGGCCGCGGCCCGGGTATGATCCACGTAAAGAATCTTTTTGATCGACTTTTCCGTTAAGAGCCCTTCTTGTAGCGTTCGCAGCGTTTTGTGAAGTGCATTCATGATCGGACTTCCCCGCCACAAGATCATGTGAGGACGCCGCGATGCCCCTGCCGACCGGCCTGGCCGCGGCCGCGCTCCTGGGCCTGCTGACGCTCCTGGCCACCGCGCGGCGCGGCAGGCGCCGACCACGCCCGACGACCGGGCACCCCGAGTCGCTGACGGCCGTCCTGGAGCCGGGCGACGAGGAGTACCTCGCATGGCTGGCCGACCACCACTGGCCCGGGGACGAGTACCTCGACCTGGAGAGCGAGTGGCTCACCGAGCTGGAGTTCGGGGAGCCGGCCGACCACTACGAGTCACCGCTGTGCCCCCAGTGCAACTTGCGCCGGGAGGACGTCTGGCCGTGCCCCACGTGCGGTCGGCTGCTGCACTCGTCCTGCGGGCACGGCATGCGGCGCAGGACGGTCGACCGCCCCTACCGTACGCACGGCACGAACGAGGCCGTCATCGCCGAGTGGATCTGCACCGGGTGCACGTCCGTCGTCGGCCTGGACGTGGATCACGGCGGCGAACCGGACGAGGGCCTCTTGCGGTGAAACACCCCGAATGCCCGATCCATCCGAAGTTCACACGTCCTGAACGGTAAAGAATCTGCCATCCACTTGCATATTTCGGACGCAACGCGGCAGGCTGCATTATGTCCTTAATCACGAGGACACCCGTGGAGGAACCCCGTGACCGCTGAACCGCATCCGACCATCTGCCCGCACGAGCCGCCCTGCCCGACGCCGGACGACCTCGACCGGGAGGCCGCGCGCATCGTGGCCGCCCACCCCGAGCAGGGCTGGAACCTGCTCTGCAACGGCGTCGTCGTCTTCGACGACACCGGCGAGCTGCTGCCCGACGGCCGCGTCATCGCGCCGCACCGCCCCACGACGGCCGCCTAGACTCGCGGGTTCCTCCCCCCGCGAGTCATCTGATCACGTGCCCGTCGTATCCGAGCCGGGCGAGCTCCTCGTACGCCGCCCAGGCCGCCGCGGGGACGGGCATCGGCACCTGGAAGCCCCGCTCGGCGTAGACGACCATCCGCTGCAGGTCGCCCACCATCAGCTCGATGAACTGGCGCTCGTCCTGACCGAACGCGTCGAACCCGAGCTCGGGCGCTGAGGCCGTCCACTCCACTTCCGGCCACTGGCGCCGCGCCGTGGCCAGGGCCCGCCGTGTCATGTAGGGCTTCGCGACGAGGATCCCGCTGCGCACCGCCACTCCCCGCCCGTCCAGCAGGCGCCGGGACGCCGTAATGTTCTCCCCGGTGTTGGACGCCGTCTCCTCCAGGATCACAGCGTTCGCAGGGACCCCGTGCTCGCGCACGACCCGCCCGAACACACGCGCCTCGGTCTCGTCCCAGCCCGACGTGATCTTCCCCCGGCCGCCCGAGACGACCACCAGGGAACTCCAACCCTCGTGCCAAAGCCTGGCCGCGTGCACCGCCACCCGCGTGTCGTGGCTCCCCAGCGCGAGGATCACGTCAGCCTTGGAGAGAGGGCCGGCCAGGACGAGGTGATCCCAGATGATCCTCGCCAGCTCGCGCGCACGCGCGTCCACGTGAGGGTCCACGGGCTCATTGTCCCCGGAACCTCGCATGTCGGGGCTCCCATCCGGCCGGGGATCCCGATAGCGTTCAGATGTTTTGCTACTTACGCAAGCTTCATGCGGAACTCGACCGTGATGAAAGGACGGTGCGGTGTGGTCACAGTCCTGGTCCTCGTGTCCCTGCTGGCCCTGCTCGGGCTCTGCCTGCCCAACCTGCTCCGCCCCATGCCGCCCCCGCACGTCCCCGAGCCGTCCCCCGACCCCGGCACGCACCCCGAGTCGATGACGGCCGAACTCGACCCGGACGACGAGGAGTACCTCGCCTTCCTCGCCGACCGCCTCTGGCCGGACGACGAGTACCTGGAGCTGGAGCACACCACCGACGGCGAAGAGGAATCCGGCGGCACCGACATGCTCCTGTAGGCCCCCCGCCCACCGAAGCTCCCGGTAAACCCCACCCACCGCCGACCCGTCCAAGAGACGTCGAGCGCTCCCCTCGACTGTCCGATCGGACGGCGGCACGGGGAACGACTCGCCGGTAACGGGGTCGACCTGTTCTGCCCAGAGGCAACGCTGCGAGGAAGCGATGACGGTGCAGAACATCCCCCGCCCGGGCTATGTCGGTGTCGAGGTCGATCCGATCGAAGCCGACGACCTGATGCGCCGGGTGAGGTTCTTCCTTCGGGACGGCGAGTCGGTTCTGGCACTCGCGTCGACCGTGAAGGCCCTTCCGAAGTTAACGCACATCGCCGTCACTGAGCGGCGGGTGCTCGGGCTCTGTGCGCCCGACCTCGTCCGGGAGGGGCCGCGCCAGGAGATCGCCATCGCCGACGTCGCCGCCGTCGAGACGCGGACGTCGTACAAGCAGCGATGGTTCCTGGTGGTGCGCGACGGGAACGGCACCGAGACCGACTTCGGCGACGTGCACGATCAGGACGCGGCCCACGTCCGGCGGATCATCGAAGAGGCCGCCCGGCCCGCACCCGTCCCGCCGGTGCCGCCCCAAGCGACGCCCGTCGAGCCTGTCCGCCCGGTCCAGCCGCCGCCGATGCAGCCGCGAACCTTCACCGGCCCCGCTGACACGTCCGGGTGGCGCTACAACCCTCCGCCGACCTGGCCGGCGCCCCCGCCCGGGTGGACGCCCCCGCCCGGCTGGCAGCCCGACGCGAGCTGGCCGCCGCCCCCGGCGGGCTGGCAGTTCTGGCTCCCCGCGGCACCGGCGGCCCCCATGCCCGCCGCACCGGCGCAGCCGGCGCCTCCCGTCCCGCCGGTGGCGGCACCGCACTCGGGCCCCAGACCGCGGCCCGTGTTCGGAGGCAAGCGGCAGCGCATCGAGGAGCTGGAGGCCGAGAACGGTGAACTGCGGCAGTGGCTGGAGCGCCTCGGCGGGCTGGAGGCTCCGCAGGTGGCCGCGGAGATCGAGCGACTGCGCGGCGAGGCGTCCGGCGTCCGGCGGGAGATGACACAGAAGCGCAAGGAGCTCGCGCGGCTGCGCAAGGAGATCGTCGAGACGCAGGACCTCGCGCTGCTGCAAGAGGCCGGCGTATACGAGTACCAGCACCCGCTCGCGGATGTTGTGGCCTATAAGGCCGAATTGGCGCGGGTGAAGGATCGGATCAAGTCGATGGCGAGCGGCGGGAAGGCGGTCGTCGGGGCGACGAACTGGACGGTGAACGGGTCGGCGGCCCAGGGGTCCAAGATGGTGCGCGACTTCTCCAAGTTGATGCTCCGCGCGTACAACGCCGAGGCCGACAACCTCATCCGGACGATGCGGCCGTACAAGCTCCAGTCGGCGATCGACCGTCTGGACAAGACCGCGCAGACCATCGAGCGGCTCGGGAAGACGATGGACATCCGGGTGAGCCGCCAGTATCGGCAGATCCGCGTCCGCGAGCTGGAGCTCACCGCCGACCACCTCGCCAAGGCGGAGGAGGAGAAGGAGCGGGTGCGCGCCGAGCGCGAGCGGCAGCGGGAGGAGGACAAGGCGCGCAAGGAGTTCGAGCGCGAGAAGGCCCGCCTGCTCAAGGAGCGCTCGCATGTGGAGTCGGCGCTCGCCCGGCTGGAGGCCAACGGGGACGCCGCCGGGGCCGCGGAGCTGCGCGCGAAGCTGGCGGACGTCGAATCGGCCATCTCAGACGTGGAGGGGCGGGCCGCGAAGACCCGGGCCGGCTACGTGTACGTGATCTCCAACATCGGCGCGTTCGGCGAGCGGATGGTGAAGATCGGGATGACGCGCCGGCTGGATCCGATGGACCGCGTCCGCGAGCTGGGGGACGCGTCCGTGCCGTTCCGGTTCGACGTGCACGCGCTCATCTTCAGCGAGGACGCCGTCGGCCTGGAGGGCAGGCTGCACCAGGAGTTCGCCGAGCAGCGCGTCAACCAGGTCAACCTGCGGCGGGAGTTCTTCTACGCCACACCGGGCGAGGTGCGCGGGGTGCTGGAGCGGATCGCTGACACCCACCTGCTCGAATACACCGAGGTTCCGGAGGCTGAGGAGTATCGGGCCAGTCGGCCGTAGTGGTCACGGGGCGGGGAGGGGTTCGCCTGTTTCCATGAGGGTCTTCAGGGCAGACACCAGCTGCGGCCAGCCGTGGCGGGACATGCCGAGCAGGGTGTCGCCGCCCTCGTGGACGACGGTGAGCTTGACCGTCTCGCCGGCGGGCTCGATCTCGAAGGTCACCTTGGAGCGGGGTTCCTGGAGGAGCCGGACGCGGGTCTCCTCGTCCACGCCGACGGCCTTGGCCCACTCGGGTGTGAAGGTGTGCCAGGTGTAGGAGAGGCGGCGGCCCGGCTCGGCTTCGAGGACGACCTGCTCGGGGTCGGCGATGGTCGCGCCCTCCTCGTGCCAGGTGATCGTGGACCCGGGCTTCCAGTCGGTCTCGAAGGAGACGCCCCAGTAGCGGCGGGTGAACGCCGGGTCGATGAGGGCCTCCCAGAGCCGCTCCGGCGTGGTCTTGATGTAAGCGGTGTAGACGAACTCGTTCATCGGACCCTGCTCCAATGCGGTCTTCAGGTCGGCGAGCGCACGCGCGCGCTCCTGGTCGTACCGGCTCATCCAGCGGTCGGCGATGGCGTTGATCGGAGCGGCGTCGAGGTAGTGGAGCTTCTCGCGCCCCCGGCGCACCGTCGTCACGAGGCCGGCGCCCTCCAGGACCGCCAGGTGCTTGCTGACGGACTGCCGGGTCATGTCCAGCCCGGAGCACAGCTCCCGGAGGGTCTGCCCGTTGCGGGCGTTCAGGCCGTCCAGCAGCCGGCGGCGGCTGGCGTCCGCGAGCGCCTTGAAGACCTCGTCCATGCGCGCCCCTTATGCAGCCATCTGGTTGCCTTTGAAGATAGGCACCCGGACGGTTGCATGTCAAGGCGGCGCTAGGGCTTGCGTCCCACGCCGCCGTAGGCGTCCACCGGCTCCTGGTCGGGCACCGTGTCCGGCCGCCAGTGCGTCACCGGGACGACGCCCGGCTCCAGCATGTCCAGCCCGTCGAAGAAGCGGGCGATCTGCTCGGGCGTCCGCAGCACGAGCTCGGTGTTGCCCGACGCGTTCCACACCTCGACGATGCGGTCGGACGCCTCGCGGTGGATGACGTTCGTCCCGTCGTACATCGCGAAGTAGCTGCCCGAAGTCGCGGCGTCCAGCAGCGTGCGCACGATGCCGTAGGCCCGCTCGTCGTCGGGGATGAACTCCAGGACGCCCATCAGGGTGAAGGCGACGGGTTCACCGAAGTCGATCGTCTCGGCGGCGGCCTCCAGGATCGTCTCGGGTTCCCGCAGGTCGGCGTGGGTGTAGGCGGTGCGCCCCTCGGGGGTGCTCGTGAGCAGCGCCCGCGCGTGCTCCAGGACCAGCGGGTCGTTGTCGACGTAGACGACCCTCGACTCGGGCGCGGCGCGCTGGGCGACCTCGTGGGTGTTGTCCACGGTGGGCAGGCCCGTTCCGATGTCGATGAACTGGCGGACGCCCGCCTCGGCGGTCAGGTACCAGACGACCCGGTTGAGGAACAGGCGGGACGCGCGGGCCAGCCGGGCGACGTCCGGCAGCATCCCGAGGATCTGGTCGCCGACCTCGCGGTCCACGCGATAGTTGTCCTTGCCGCCCAGCCAGTAGTTCCAGATGCGCGCCACGTGCGAGACCGCCGTGTCGACTCCGGGCGCGGGCTTCTGCTCGCTCATGCGCACCCCCTCGGCGGTTCTCTTCCCGCTGGAGGTCGCGTCAGTCCTGATCTGTCTCCTTGGAGAGGACTCCGCCGGTTCCGGCGTCCACGGCGACCTCGTACACGGTGCCGTTCTTGCCGGTCACGTCGGCCACCCACACGGCCCGGCCGTGCTCGCGCTCGAACTCGACGGACGTGACGCGCCCGGAGACGGCCTTCTCCGCCGCCCCGGCCGCGTGCGCGATGGTGATCTTCGAGCCGCGCACCGCGCCGGGCGACTCGGAGTCGTCGCCGTCCGGATGGTCCGCGCGGTTGGCCACGACCTTCCCGTTGCCCGCGTCGACGACCACGTTGCGCGGGGTCCCGCGGTCCGGGAGGACGTCGATCTCCCAGACGGCCCGGCCGTGCTCGTCGTCGAGTTCCGCCTCGTCGACCGTGCCGGGAACCGCCTTGAGCGCGGTGTCCACCGCCTGCGCCAGCGGCACCGCCGGCGCCGGCGCCGACGGTGCGGACGTCGTGGCGGACGGGTCGCCGGCGGGGGTTCCATCATCGTCGCCGTCCGCGGCGGCGACCGCGCCGACTCCCCCGGCCGCGATGAGAGCCGCCGCGGCCACCGCGACGAGCGGCCAGCGGGCGGAGAGCATGCGTCGTGCGTCGAATCTCATCGGAATCCGGCCTCCAGTTCTCGGGTCGGTGGCCGTTATGCCCGGCCACCCGTTCGCCATGGACGATGCCGGGCATTCCTGTAGCGATGCTGAAGCAACCTGAAGCCGGCTTCAGGTGGGGTTTGGCACGCTATGAGCATGCGCCTCCTGATCGTCGAGGACGAGAGACGCCTCGCCACGTCCCTCGAACGGGGGCTCGCGGCCGAGGGGTACGTCGTCGATACCGTCCATGACGGCGCCGAGGGGCTCCACCGGGCGCTCGGCGGCGAGTACGACCTGATCGTCCTCGACATCATGCTGCCCGGGATGAACGGCTACCGGGTGTGCGCGGAGCTGCGCGCCGCGGGCGAGGAGACGCCGATCCTCATGCTGACCGCCAAGGACGGCGAGTACGACGAGGCCGAGGGCCTGGACACGGGCGCGGACGACTACCTCACCAAGCCGTTCTCCTACCTGGTGCTGGTGGCGCGCATCCGGGCGCTGCTGCGCCGCCGGACGCGGGGCGCCGCGCCCGTGATCACGCTCGGCGACCTCACCGTGGACCCGGCGGCGCGGCGGGTGTTCCGGGGCGGCACCGAGGTGGAGCTGACCGCCAAGGAGTTCGCCGTGCTGGAGCACCTGGCCGTGAACGCCGGGCGGGTCGTGTCGAAGGCGCAGATCATCGAGGCCGTCTGGGACTTCGCCTACGACGGGGACCCCAACATCGTCGAGGTGTACGTGAGCGCGCTGCGCCGCAAGCTCGACGTCCCGTTCGGGCGCCGGTCGATCTCGACGGTGCGCGGGTCCGGGTACCGGCTCGCCCGGGACGGGGGCGGCTGAGGTGGCCCGCCGCCCGGCGACCGTCCGGGCCCGGACGACCCTGGGCGCGACCGCCGTGGTGGCCGCCGCGCTGGTCGCCGCCGGGCTCGCGGTGGTGCTGCTGCTGCGCGCGAACCTCGCCGGCCGGGCCGAGCTGGAGGCCGAGGTGGCGGCGCGGGAGGTGGCGGGGCAGCTCGCCGCCGGGACCCCGTACGCCGCGCTCGACCTGCCCGACCCGGACGAGCATCCGGTCCAGGTCGTGGACGAGGACGGCCGCGTGCGCGCGGTGAGTGAGGACCTGGAGGCGATCGGCGGCACCGGGTCCCCGGCCGTGCGGCCCGGCCCGGCCGCGCGCGATGACGACGGAGATGACAAGGGGGGCCATGGCGGCAAGGTGCGGGACGACGACCCCGGGCGCGGCGAGATGGCGGACGGCGACCCGGACTTCACCACCGGCGGCGTGACCGTCGACGGCCGGACCGCCGACTACCGGTTCGCCGCCGTCGAGGTGACGACCCCGCGGGACGACACGGTGACCGTGTACGCGGGCGCCGACCTGGGCGCGGCGCGGGACGCGGCCGGCACCGCCACCCGGGCGATGCTCGGCGGGCTGCCGCCGCTGCTCGCGGTGGTCGCGGGGGTGACCTGGCTGGTGACGCGGCGGGCGCTGCGGCCGGTGGAGGCGGTCCGGGCGGAGCTGGCCGCGATCACCTCCTCCGGCGACCTCGCCCGGCGGGTGCCGGTGCCGGACGCGCGGGACGAGATCGCCGGGCTCGCCGCGACGACGAACGAGACGCTCGCCGCGCTGGAGGAGTCGGTGGCGCGGCAGCGCGGGTTCGTGGCGGACGCCTCGCACGAGCTGCGCAGCCCGATCGCGTCGCTGCGCACGCAGCTGGAGGTCGCCGCCGCGCACCCCGGGCTGCTGGACGTGGACGGGCTCGTCGAGGACGTCGTCAGGCTCCAGCACCTCGCCGCCGACCTGCTCCTGCTCGCCCGCATCGACGCCGGGGACCGTCCGCCGACCCGGCCCGTCCTGCTCGGCGGGCTCGTCCGGGACGCGCTGGAGCGGCGCACGGGGGACCGGATCCCCGTCCAGGCGTCGGTCGAAGGGGACCCCCGGGTCATGGGCGTTCCGGGACGGCTGGCGCGCGTGGTCGGCAACCTGCTCGACAACGCCGAGCGGTACGCGAACACCGCCGTCCGCCTGTCGCTGCGCGAGGAGGCGGGCGCGGCGGTGCTGCGGGTCGCCGACGACGGGCCCGGGGTGCCGCCCGGCGACCGCGAGCGGATCTTCGAACGGTTCGTGCGGCTCGACGACGCCCGCAGCCGGGACGACGGCGGCGCGGGACTCGGCCTGGCCATCGCCCGGGACCTGGTCCGGGCGCACGGCGGGGAGGTCACCGTGCGCGACGCTCCCGGCGGCGGTGCGCTCTTCGAGGTGCGGCTGCCGGTTACTTCAGGAGCTGGCGGGCCATGACCATCCGCTGGATCTGGTTGGTCCCCTCATAAATCTGGGTGATCTTGGCGTCGCGCATCATCCGCTCCACCGGGAACTCCCGCGTATACCCATACC